>JAEZAI010000568.1 GCA_023427825.1 Actinomycetes bacterium | reverse complement strand
ATTCGAACGCGTGCGTGTCGGCCCAGTCGCCGACGTAGTCGCACATCGGAAAGAAGCGGACACGACCCGAACCGATCAGGTCGTGGTCGAGCACCTCGGCGAAGTACGCACAGATCTCGGTACCGCTTGCCCGTTCGTAGAAGCCGGCGTTCGGACCGGTCCGGTCGATCGCATCGGCGCCCAACGTTCGCGAGCTCACGCCGTAGCTCGCCGAGGGCTGGTGGAGGCGGACGAACGGGTACGCGTCGTTCCAATGACCGCCGGGCTGCGAGCGGCGTTCGACGATGACCACGTCGACGTCGGACTGGCTGATCAACGCATCGGTGAAGGCGAGCGCGGAGGCACCCGCACCGACGACGAGGTAGTCGGTTTCGATCGACGTCACAGCGCCCGGCCCAGCGTGATCGACGGCGCCTTGCGCAGCGTCTGCAACACGACCCAGTACCGCTCGGTCGTCGCCACCCGGGCCCCGACCTCCTCTTCTGACGCATCCGCGTCCACCTCGAACATCAGGCGGAGGTTCCGGAACCCGACCGGTGCTTGCCGATCGACGCCCATCGTGCCCGGAACGTCGAGGTCACCCTCGGCTCGGACCGTGCCGTCGACCAACGATCCCACGGGAGGTGGCCACCGCCCTGAGGGTCACGCCCGCGCAGGCGACGAGCGCCTGCAGGAGCATGTCGCCTGAACAGGCGAAGCTACGGTCGCCTCCGGTCGCGGTCTGCAGCCCGGCCTCGACCATCGCCCGGCCCACGTCCACCGAGCACGAGATCGTCTCCCCCCGAGGACACCCTCGGCCGGAAGCGTCACCGTCGCGGCGTCGGGCGCCGCGCGGTAGCGCGCCTCGAGCGGGGCCTGGATCGTGCGAAGTGCCTCGGCGTCCACGGTGACCGTCAGGCACCGGTGACCGGGTCGATGACGGCGTGGACCTCCGCGACGACGTCGGCGGGGAAACCACCGCACGCGGCGTGCTCACGCACCGCGTCCTCGTCATCGGCGATGTAGACGCAATAGATCTTGTCGCCGGTGACGTAGCTGTGGCTCCACTGCGCGCGTGGCGCCATGCCCGCGAGGACCTCGTTCGACTTCGCGCTGATGTCGCGAAGCTCGGCACCGCTCAGGGTTCCGGCTCCCGGGATGCTCCGTTCGATCACGTACCTCGGCATGACCAGCTCCTTCGTCGTGGCGATGTCACCCACCCTCGCCCAGAGCCGTGTGACCGAGCGTGTGAACGTAGGGAGATCCCCCGACAGGCCGGCACCGTGGCCCCGCCCGCCACTCGCGTCCAGCTGCGCACGCTTGACCGGACGCGAAGAGACGATGGCAGCCTCGACCTGCCAACCTCCTGCGTGGGAAGCACAGGCTTGCCATCCAAACTGGCTGATCGCCTCGACCAAGAAGTCGACGACGTGCCCCCTCGCCCCGACCGCGTCGTGCGGATCGTCCGAGTGCGGCCGCACACGTTTCAGGACAGCCTCGCCCACACCTCGACCCCGTGGGGTCAACGAAGGTTCGGACGCGACCTTCGCACAGCGGCAGTGGTGGCGGAAGCGTTTCCGCTGAACGCGACGACCGAGTCGTTGGAGCTGGCCTTGGGGTTGCTGCCGACGCTTCCCCTCCCAGCGCGAGGTTGCCCGCCGGCTGGAGAAGGATCGTGCACGGACAGGTGTGCGGAGTGCCGTTCCGACGTTCTATGAGCCGCCGGACTACGGGGCATCACTCGACGGGCCGTGGGCGGAGTGGGTCGTCGAGGCACGCCGTCTGCTCGACCCGTTCTACAGATGGCTCGTTGCCCCGGAGGAGGTCGGCTGACCTCCCGCCACGGCGAGTGTCCTACCCTGAATCCATGGAGCGGACGGCGGTCTCGCCTTGGAACGACATCCTCGGGCCTTGCCTGACCACTCGGCCGGCGGCCGAACTGATGGGGGTCAGCCTGGCCGAGCTCGACCGGCGACGTCGCCGTGGCCAGGTGCTCGGGGTGCAGACCCGATCGAGACGGTGGGTGTACCCAGCCGCTCAGTTCCAAGCAGACGGCGCCTCGACGGCAGCCACGTCCGAGCTCCAGCCGGTGCTTGCTGCGCTGTTGGAGGCCGCAGACGGTCTCGCCGCGGCGCGCTGGATGGCTTCTCCGAACGCGCGGCTGTCCGGCCGAACGCCGTGGGAGGCGCTACGGGACGAACCTGATGCCGTCGTCGCAGCGGCTGAGCGGCAGGCACGGGCCTGGACGGGCCAGACCTGAGGCAGAGAGTGGGTCCGCGAACTGGTCAACGCCGGCGCTGACGTGCCACCTCTTGGCGACGGCTCTGGTCAGCGGTGGCACAACGCCCGTGACCGCACGGGCGTGGGGTGTCCTGACGACGGTGGGCACGGAAGCGCAGCACGCGATCGAAGGTCGACCGGAACCGATGTGGATTCGCCGACTGAGACGGTCGTCGCGTGGCCGTGTCTCGTTGGTGCAGCCCAGTCGTCTCAGCGACGGTTCGACCGGGGCAGCAGTTCGATGTCGAGCAGGACTTCGAGGTCGGCGATCGTGACGAAGTCCGGCCATGTCGTGCCGTTGATGATGTCGTAAAGGGTGGAGCGAGCGATGCCGAGCTCGGCGGCAACCGCGGTTGTCGACGTGTTCGAGAGAGCGGCCTTCAGCCGACGTGAGATCTCCGCAGCCCAACGGATCGCGTGGGGTGCGTCCGCGGCGATCGTGCCGTCAGGCCACGTCCCGGCGGTGATGTAGGCGGCTGGTCCGCCTGGCCTCACGCGGTTCCCCCGGTTGGTCACGGTGGCGATCGTAGGGGTGGCCTTCACGGCGGGTGTGGACGGTTTGCCGGGCAGCGTCGACATCGCCGCGCGCAAGCGCGGGTGTTGGTCTGAGATCCTCGGGTTGGTTCTGTTGAGCGGCTCACTGCGTCGAGAGCGGCGGCGGGTCGCTACCGTCGCCGTGGGTGACCGGAGCCGGTCCGCATGCGCGGCGGATTCCGGTGTCGAAGGCGCGTTCGAGTGCCAGTACGAGTCGCTCCATGAGTTCGGAGCTTCGGTTGAGCTCGGCGCCGATGACCGCGGATCGAAGCTGATCGACTCGTTCGCTCTCGAGCTCGCCGTCGCCGTCGACTTCGAGGTCGGCAAGTTCGAGCAGGCCCGACCCGG
This sequence comes from Actinomycetes bacterium, assembly GCA_023427825.1. Classification (GTDB taxonomy): domain Bacteria; phylum Actinomycetota; class Acidimicrobiia; order Acidimicrobiales; family Microtrichaceae; genus Dermatobacter. The sequence continues at coordinate 8,711 of JAEZAI010000568.1, read as the reverse complement.
TCTGCGCTGCGCGAGATCCGACGAGGTAGCCGACCGCGGCGACTCGGGCGCCGCTGTCGGCGAGCAGCGAGGACCATCCGCCGTCCTCCCAGCGCCATTCGCGGACCAGTTGAGCTCCCGAGAATGCTGCGCTGTCGCCGCCGCTCATCGTTGTGGGCTCGTCCGCCCCTGTAGTGGACACCTGCGTCGTCTCGATCCCACAGGCTCTCTCTATCCGGGATTCATCACACATCGCATGCAGTGTAGACACGACATCCTACATGTCAATCTAGGGGTCACGTGAATGACACGGGGCAGTAGACCCGCACGGCCGGCTCGGCGTCGCTGCGACGTGTTCGCGACGTCGAATGGGTGCGCCCTCGAGGGCGAGAGCAACCCGCAGTCTGTGGTGATCAGCCGACAGGAGGTGAAGGTCCACTCGTCGAACCGCGGCTCACGCCGTCGCTCGCGACGATGACCCGCACCGACAGCGGCGACCTGCTCAGTTCGCCGAGTGGCTCGACATCAAGTGATCCCTTTGGACTCGTTTGTTGACTGCGCGTTGACTCCCGCTCCGCTGCCTGCTGCGGCAGTGCAGCTCTGGACTGTCAGTGGCAGCCCGTAGCGTGACTGTCATGACGGGCAAGGACCAGCAGGTGCGACGTGTTGTGGAGGGCCTTGGCGCCGGGCTGCTCACATGCGGGGTGACGGCCGTGAGCAGCAGGAAGCTGCGGTTCGAGTTGTCCTTCGACCGTGTGTGGCGGTCGTGGACACCTTCCACCGAGTTCCCCAGCGTCTCGAAGCACCCGGGCGAGTTCTTGTGGCGTGGGATCGGCAAGTCGGCGCGGCGACTAGGTCCGATCATCGTCTGGGATCAGGGTCGGTGGTCGGTTCCGCGGCAGGTGCCCGCGCACTGGACTCCACGCAAGTGCCTCGAGTCCCTGTCCGACGAGCGGGCGTCGGTCGACGACTGGCTCGAACTGGCCGAGGCGTTCGCCTCGCGGCTCGGGGGGACGGTGTCCGGCGCGGCGCCGACGGCCGGTCCTGACGAGCATTGCGGACCTCGTTCCATTAGTTCGGCGGTTTGGGCCTCCGCCGAGTCAGGGCCGCGATTCTCCTGTCGTCAGCCGGCGTCCTGAAGGCCGGTGAGGTCTCCCGGCTGGACCCGACACGACTCGATGAATGAGTCGAGGTCCGAACGCCGAACTTTGATCACCCGACCCATGCGGAACACGGCGAGGTCACCCGCGTTGATGAACCCGTAGACGGTCCGAACTGACACCACAAGCGGCGGCGGCAGCAGCGGTCGACATCCATTCTGCATCGGGCTCGCCCATGTCTCTACTGGTACCAGCTTCGCCCATGGTCCGAGTCCCCAACCTGCAGGTAGATGCCCCACCCGCACATGAGTGCCTACCCTCGCGGGTGCAGGTGCCCGCATCTGCGGGCACCTGCTGCACATCCACGAGCGCTTCGCCGGGTCGCTGTCGGCGCGCATCGTTCTAACGGCCTCCACGGGGTGTTGGACGAATCAATGACTGCGAAAACCCGAGCCGCACGTCCCGTGGGGCTATGCCTCGTGAGGAACTGAAACAGTTCGTCGCTACGATCGCTCTTGAGAGAAGGAAGGGTGGTGACGACTCATGCAAGTCGTCGAGTTCTGGTTCGACCTGACTTCTTTAGACGAACCTGCGTCGCCTCAGCTGAGTTCAGCACAGTTGGTATCCGCATTCGGGTGCGACGACGCCGACCATCTCGGGTCCGGCGCATTCGGCGAAACCTGGAAGATTTCCACGGGCGGTGACGTCGAAGCGGTGAAGGTCATCCTGCAGTCGGCGTATCCGCCTGACCGTCTCGAGCAGGAAGCCGAGGGGCTACGCAGGTGTAGTTCTTCGCATGTCGTCCGGCTGAACGATGTCGGTCGACGATCCATCGGCGGAGAGGACCGAGCGTTCTTCCGCTGCGAGTTCGTGCCAGGCGGCGACGCCGCATCCAAGCTGCGGACGGGCAGCTGGCCCAGCGGCGACGAACAGGTCGAGTTCTGTCGTGGGGTGCTCGAGGGGCTCCAGGCCCTCCACCGCGCCAACAGCATCCACCGCGACGTGAAGTTCGAGAACGTCGCCCTGCGCGATGGAGAGTGGGCACAACCCGTCTTGCTGGACTTGGGTCTGGTCCGTATTGAGGACCGCGCCACCTTGACCGCGTACCCGGCACTGATGGGAACGCCGGCGTTCATGTCTCCTGGGCAGGTCCGTCCCGAGCGGGCAAAGAAGGCCACGGATCTGTGGGCGCTCGGAACGATGTCGTTCATTCTCGCCAACCGACGCCACCCCTTCTACGGCGACCGTGCGTCGAAGATGTCGGAGGCGGAAGCACTGGCAGCGATGGGCGCCGGGCCACCTGACTGCTCGGCCTGTCCTTCAGCAATCAGCGACCTCATCGAGAAGTGGCTTGAGCCAACCCTCTACAAGCGGGGCAGCTCTGCGAGCGCACTGAAACGACTCCACAAGTGACGGGAGAGGAACCCGATGACAACCGACGATGACGCAGCGCCCGACCGCCATGAGGTAGACGGCGGCGCCGATCTCGACGACGTCGACGACACGCCGGAAGGAACCGACGCGGATTTCTCTGGTGACACGACACGGTCACTGGATGTGCCGGAGCATCCCACCGGCGACCCGGACTTCGAGGCGCTCGAAGCGAACGCGCGAAGCAGCGCCGAGCTCGCCGCGTTCCTCTCAGGCGATCTCAAGACGATCTTCGTGCACAAGAGTCACCAATACGCGAACGGGCTCAACCGTGTCGTCGGTGAATCACGCGCCCAGGCCGCGGGTCGGTGCGGGGTCGGACTGATCGTTCCTTGCCGACAGGGAGGGGGGTCGGTGCGGTCGTTCGTCTCGAAGTTCCCGAACACAGCGATCAGGTTCATCGACCCGGAGGTCCACCTTCACAAGGAGCACTTCAACGACGTCAGCGACACGGCAATGAAACACTGGCCGCACCTGGTGCTGCCGCTTCCATCGACGCCCGACGCTGCTTGGACGACACGCCGCCTCGCTGAACAGGTTCGCTGTGGTGCCACGGTCTTGTTGACGCCTACCGGAACGCTCGACGCTGCGACGGCAGCCGCGTCGCTGAAGGCAACGATGGACCACGTGGCACTCGCCCGATCGATCGTCGGTGACGCCCCGATGTTCGTCAACATCACCGTCGCCCGCCAGTGGCTGACGACGAGCGCACTCCGGGACCAGCTCCTCGAGGAGATCGTCGACAGCCACGAGCCAAACTGGTTCGTCCGGGTCCACTGGCCCATCGTTGAACCCACCTACGGGCAGCTGAACGATCGCCAGGTCCTCGACGGATACAAGGAACTGGTCGCCGTGTGCGCCGATGAGGACAAGGTGCTGGTGCTCCCCAACAGCGATCTGACGGGATGGGTGGCGCTCGCTCTCGGAGCGAACGGGTTCGGCACGGCGACCTCGATCTCGGACCGCCACTTTGGCGCCGTCCGCATCATCAAATCGCCTCCTGGCCAACCGAAGGCGGTCCCGAAGAAGCGCTACTTCTCGACACCGTTCATCCACACGATCGAGCAGCCGACGCACGCACAGCTCGTCGGACAGTCGAACTACACCTCGTGTGGGTGCACCTTCTGTACGGCGCTGCAACCCGACCTGAACCCGCCGCCGAACTGGAAGCTCAACCTTGTCGGCTACCACTACGTGCACTCTGCAGCGGCGCTCACCGCGGCGGTCGCCCCCGGTGATTCCCGGCGGAACGCCCGCAGGACGGTTCGAGCGGCTCGTCATCTCATCGCCGCGCTGCCCGCCCCGGTGAAACCGACGGGTGACGATGTCCCGCACCACCTCGACACCTGGTCGTCGGTGCTCACATAGCGGCGAACTCGTGACCTGCCACGACACACGTCGAGGTGTCTGCGGTGTCGGGGGTCGGGTCTGGCCGACGGCCGAACACGTCGAACGTGGGCCCGCTTCGTGTGCCGGCCAGGGTTCGTTCCCACACGCGTTCGCCGATGAGGAAGAACTCCCATCGCACCGCCGGCTTCCGCCAGCGGGCTCTGCGGTGGACGTGAACACGGCCGTCGGAAGCATCGACGGTCGCAAGACCCACGCCCGCTTCAGCCATGTGGCCGGCGTAGCGCCGAGCGGGCCGTGCACGTCGGGCGTCGAGCGCCATGTAGGTCTGGTTCGCGAATCGGGTGTAGCGGCGCGCCTGCTTGAAACCACCTCGCCAGTCGCTCAGCTTCGCTTCGACGGCCACGACCGAGCGGACCAGCGGCGCCACACCGTCTGCCCCAGCCCAGCGCCCGTCGACATCGCGGTCGGCGAGGCCAGCGTCGGCCAACTGGGGGAGGATGCCCCGTCGCACGTGCGCAGGAGTCATCGTGAGAATCTCAGCAAGTTCGTCGACAGTGAGCGCTCGATCCGTGAGCGCCCATAGGGCCCGGGCCGTAGTGGTTGCGACGACAGCGTCGAGGCCCGCTGCAACGCGGCGCTGGATTGCGTCCTGGTCGAACTCGACGATCAACATGTCGGGCACGCCCTCGGCAGCGGCGACCTCGAAGAACGAGATCCGTTCAGCGGCGTCTCGGCCGTCGGCCGGCCCGAGTGCTGACGCGCCGGCCGCGAGCGGCCACATGAGTGCTGCCTCTGAAGCGAATGCCTCTGGGGCGCGTGCAAGCAGGTCCTGACTCAGCTCCACACCGCCATCTTGTTCCGAATCCACCCGCTGAGCCACAGCGGCCTTGGACATGGGTAAAGACCCAGAGCCTGGACGGGGTGACGGCTCGCTCATGCCGATGACTGTGGCTGCGAACGCGTCGCGCACAATCGCAGTCGGGCAAGCCGGTTCGGCGGGAACGTGCCGTTCGCTATGACCGACAGGAGCTTCACGTCGTGAAGGCGACCACGGCTCGCAACCGCTGACGCCGCATGACCGCCGCCACCACCTCTGACGGCGGATCAGCTGATGCCGGAGGGGACGATGCTCAGCTCATCTGCAACGCTCGTCGCCGGAACTCGGCCGGGTATCCACATCGTCCCATGGTGTCCTCCTAGAGGACAGCAACCACAGAATCCAGTAACCCGACTCCACGAAACCCAGGGTCGACCATCTTCAACGTCTCCCTCGGCTACCTCACCGTCGACGACACCCCCCGACGACCCCTCCACGTCGACGACCCCGGCCTCACCGATCACCTCGCCCAAGCCCACGAACTCGCCGGCGACGACCGCGCCAGCCTCCTCAACGTCCTCGACGCCCTCCCTGGAGTTGCCACGATCTCGTGGACACGTAGGTTGTGACAGATCAGGCTGCTCGGGTCGCAGCGTAGGTCTCGGCGGGGGTGCGGTCTCCGAGGCGCTGCTGGTGACGTGAGCGGTTGTAGAAGACCTCGATGTAGTCGAAGAGGATCGTGCGTAGCTGGGATCGGGTGAGGTCCTCCCACGCTCCGTGGAGGTGGCGGATCTCCCGCTTGAGCGTCGCCCAGAACGATTCCATCGCGGCGTTGTCGAAGCAGTCGCCGACGGATCCGTGGCTCGCTCGGAGTCCCCAGTCCGCGAGCCGGTTGGTGAACTCGACCGAGGTGTATTGGCAGCCGTGATCGGCGTGGTGCAGCAGCTCGTCGGACGGTTCACGTCGGCCGAGGGCCATGACGAGTGCGGCGACGACGAGGTCGGTGGTCTGGCGTTCGCTCATCGACCAGCCGACGACGGTCTTGTCGTGGAGGTCCATGATGCCGGCGAGGTAGAGCTTGCCGTCGCAGCAGCGGAACTCGCTGATGTCGGCGACCCAGCGCAGATCGGAGGCTGGGGCGGTGAAGTCGCGTTGCAGCAGGTCCTGCGAGGTGACCATCTCGGGGTGGGTGCCGCGCCGCCAGCGGCGTCGACCGTGCACGCCGACGAGCCCGTTGGCTGCCATGAGGCGAGCGACACGATGCCGCGACACGTGGATGCCGTTGCGGCGCAGTTGCCCGCACACGCGTGGCGCCCCGTAGGTTCCGCGAGACGTCGTGTGGATCGCACGGATCTCGGTGAGCAGCTCGGCGTTCGCGACCGCTCGAGGTGACGGCTCGCGGGTCGACCAGGCGTAGAAGCCCGACCGGGACACCCCGGCGACACGGCACAGATCAGCGATGCGGTACTCGGCTTGGTGCTCGTCGACGAACCGGAAGCCGGTCACCGGTTCGTCTCCCTGGCGAAAAACGCTGCGGCCTTCCGCAGGATCTCCATGTCCAGGCGCTGCTGGGCGTTCTCCTTGCGAAGACGCTTCAGCTCCTCGCGTTCGGACTCGCTCAACGCGTCGGGCGCAGCGTCGCGTTCGCGGGCCTCTCGGTCCTCGGCGATATCGAGCGACCGGGCCACCTCCGCAACCGGTCGTCCCGAGCTACGAACGAGCTCAACGGCCTCCCGACGGAACTCGGTCGGGTACTTCGCTGGACGACCCATCCGGGCCTCCCTCCTCTGGGGTCCTCCCCAGAATCAGGTGTCCATCAACTCGTGGCAACTCCACCCTCACCAAACCCCGCGTCCGCGCGGTCATCAGCGGCGGCAAAGCCATCTGAGACGCAGGACGGCGGCTGCTACGAGCTGACGAAGGCCGCTTGGGCGAACAAGCGCCAGTTGCCCAGTTGCTCGTCGTCGAGTCCCAGCGACTGCATGTCCTCAACGAAGTCGTCCACTGGTAGCCAACCTTCAGCGCCACCCAACGCCATCTCGTCGAGGCGGCCCGCTCCGATCAGCAGCTGCTCGAAGCTGTCCGCCACACGGGAGAACAGCGGCTCCGGTCCATAGCCCAGGTCGATGCGCCAGACCTCCCCAGGGCGCTGAGCGTCCTCGCCCGCAACGCACAGCCAGTCGCTCTGGTTGGCGGCGACGATGAAGAGCCGGCGCCGGGCCGTCTCCTCGCTGAAGGCGTTCCGCTCGCCGTTGGCCAACACCAGAGCGTCGACGATCGAGTCGCTGCCGCTCATCGGTGGCGACAACACGAAGTAGCCGATCGTCACCCCGCCAAGAGCGAACCGCCTGAGAAGCGACAGGTAGCCCTCAGGAAGACCCGGCAGCAGCGCCGTCACGCTGGCGACCTCCTCCTCCGAGCACCCCGGCGGCCGCAACACAAGCTCCCCGGCCAGATCAGGTTCGGCTTCGGCCGCCTGCTCGAGATGAGCGACCAGGTCCTCCAGAGTCTCGATCACAGCGTCACCTCAACAGCCTGCATGCCAGATCCCGAAACCCGGCGTGTTCCCATGAACCGACTGTGGCAGCGCAATCGCCGTGGGGCCACAGTCGAGGTGATGGTGAACCAGCGTCTCCCCTCGATTGCCGGCGGTCTCAGGGAAGTGCTGGACCCACTGGTCATCAACCTGCGGCGACCGCGGTCGCGGCCCCGAGACCCTCGCTTGGTTCGTCGGGCTCAGGGTATCTGGGTACGCTTCAGCCCAGTCGTCCCAGAACGCCCGCGAGTTCCGCACACCGCCGTTCGCCGTCGCCGGGCCCTTGTACCCCGACGTGTCGATGCCCATCGGGCCACGCCCCGTACGAGGATCGATATGCACCTGGTACGGCGACGGATTCGGGTCCGTCAGATGCCCACCCCCGCCTGGCGCTCTTGTGGCTGCTCGGGCTGCGTCATCGGAGCTTTGGGCCGCAGCGGCCGAGGCGTCGTTGGCGATTGGTGAGCTCCATGGTGTCCGGGCTCTGCCGAAGGACATGGCTTTGGCTGCCGGTGCCAGGAGCTCGGCCAATGCTCCGCCGGCGGCGCCACCGACCGCGCCGAGGGACGTGTCGAAGAGCAGGCGATCGGTGTCGATTCGGCCGGTGCGGCCGAGCTGGTCGGCGATGCTGAAGACCATTCCGCCGAGGGCGCCGGAGATGGCGCCGCCGAGGATGGGGCCGTAGGCGGCGAGGATCACTGGGCCGGCTATGGCGCCGACGGCGAGGCTGAGGACGATGGCGGCTGTGGTGATGATCTCGTCGTGGTATTCGCAGACGATGGGGATGAGGGCTGATTCGCAGCCGGTGGTGGTGTCGTCGGGTCGGAGTCCGGTGGGGTCGACGAGGTTGAGGGGGTTGTTGTTGGTGTAGTGGTAGGGGTTGTTGAGGGTGGTGGTGCCGGGGACTCCGTTGATGGGGTCGGTGGTGGTGAAGGCGCCGGTGGTGGGCTGGTAGTCGCGGGCTCGGAGGTTGAGGAGGGGTCCGAGGGTGAGTTCGCCGCGGTAGCCGAGTTTGGGGCTGAGGGTGTCGGTGCCGGTTGGTGCGCCGTAGGCGTTGTAGCTGTTGGCTCGTGGGACGCCGGCGCCGGTGGAGTTGATGTTGGAGCCGTGGATGTCGGAGGCGAGCACCGTGTGGTCTGCGCCCTTGGAGGCGACTCCTCGTGGGGTTCCGGTGGTCGAGACGAGGTCGGTCGTTGCGGAGCCTTGGCTGAGTGCGGCGAGTTGGTCGATGTCGCCGTCTGGGTCCCAGTCGAGTGTCCAGGTGGTGGTGGTTGCTGAGATGGTGTTGGCGACGGTTTCGGGGAGGCCGTTGGGGTTGAGTCCGCGGAGTTGGGTGTCGCCGTTGGGGAGGGTCAGGTTGGTGAGCCGTCCGGCGGGGTCGTAGCCGTAGGTGAACCGCACTGGGTTCGTTGGAGGCTCCAGACCTTTGAGATGAGGATGGAGTCATGCCGAGAGAACAAGTGCCGGGGAAGCCGACGACGCGCCGGTACACCGAGGA
>JAEZAI010000542.1 GCA_023427825.1 Actinomycetes bacterium | reverse complement strand
GGCCGCCGGGCCCTCCTCGGCTCAGGCCGCCGGGCCGGCCACGACGTCGTCGATCGTCAACGTCACCGGCGCGTTGGTGGACGAGCCCGACAGGTACGCCCACACGCCGACCGAGCCGGCCGACTGCAGCGCCGAGGTGGTGTCGGTGGCCTGGAGCTGCCAGGTCCCCGGCTCGGCGGTGCCGTCCTTCCACACCTTCGCCGCCAGACCGGTGGTGCCGGTGCCGGTCACCTGGAACCGCACACGGAGCACGTCGCCGGCGTTCACGGTCAGCCCGGGCACGGTCGCGACCGTCTGCACGGCGGTCTCGGTCCCACCGACGACACGGATCAGCTGTGCGGTCACCGCACCGCCGGCCTGGACCCGCAGCTTCATCCGGTAGTCGTTGCTGGTGTCGACCCGACGACCGAGCAGCGCCAGGTAGGTGCCGCCGCCCGTGGCGTCCTTGTCCAGCGACAGCTTCGCCGACACCTCGGTGTTGGTCTGGCGGACGCCCTCGAGCGTCGCCAGGCGGGTGGCGCCGGCCGCCATGGTCGTCCGGCCGACCCCGCCCGTCACCGAGTAGTTCGACGCCGTCCCCGACACGGTCCAGGCACCGCCCACGTCCGCCGTGCCGAAGCCCGAGGTCGCGGTGCGCCCGAAGGCGTCGGACGCGTACAGCACCGGCGCGTCGCCGACCGTGACGGTCCGCGTCGTCGAGGCCGTCGCCCCCTTGTCGTCGGTCACCGTCAGCGTGATCGTGTAGGTGCCCGCCACTGCGTAGGTCCGGCTGGCGGTCGCGCCCGTGGCGGTCGTGCCGTTGCCGAAGTTCCACGCGTAGGACGTGATCGTGCCGTCCGGATCCGACGAGGCGGACCCGTTCACGTTCACGGTCAGGTTGCTCGTCGACGTCGTGAAGCTCGCCACCGGCGGCTGGTTCGTCGGCGTCGGCGCGGTCACGGTGACCGATCTGGTGGTCGTGGCCGTCGCCCCCGAGTTGTCACGCACGGTCAGCGTGACCGTGTAGGTCCCCGCCGAGGCGTAGGCATGGCTCGAGGTCTGACCGGTGGTGGTGGCGCCGTCGCCCCAGTTCCACGTCCACGAGCTGATCGAGCCGTCCGGGTCGGTCGAGGCCGAACCGTCGACCGATGCCGTCAGGTTGCTGACGCTCGTCGTGAAGCTGGCCGTCGGCGCCACGTTGCCGCCCGCCCCGCGACCGACGGCGTAGTGGTTGGCGGCCTGGGCGACGGTCAGCTCGGTCGGGTAGATCGCGACCTCGTCGATCGTGCCGGCGAAGCCGTTGCTCGTGGGCCGCGACGGCCAGTTGTTGAGCTGGTCGCCGCCGACCCGCCAGTAGCCCCAGTAGTACGCCGCCGTGCGGACGTTGGCGTTGGCGCCCACCTGGACGCCGTCGACGACCAGCCGGATGCCGGACGGACCCATCGAGGCCACCACGTGGTGCCACTGGTTGTTGTTCAGGCCCGCGCCGCTGGTCAGCGTCGTCGCACTGGTGGCGCCGAAGCGGACCCGGCCGCTGTTGTCCATGTAGACGCTGCGGTCGTACGTGGTGCTGGCCGCCGTCTTCGAGTTGCCGAAGCCGATGATCTTGCCGCCCCGGGTGGTGTTGGTCCGGAACCACGCCTCGGCCGTGAAGGTCTGCGGCGCGGAGATCCAGGTCGACGTGGCGCCCGGGACCGTCGCCGAGCCGTTGAACGTGGTGGCCGTGTTGGTGTCACCGGTCAGCGCGCCGGCCACGTTGCGGGTCGTGCCCGACAGGGTCAGATCGTTGCCGCTGATCGCGTCCCAGCCGGTGCTGCCCGAGGTCTCGCCGAGCCGCCAGTGGCGGTTGGCGCCGTCGGCCGCGACGGTCGCCGCGTAGGTGCCGAGGGTCGCCGTGCCGGACGGGACCGTGATGGTCGCGGTCGGCCCGGGCAGCTGGTTGTCGAGGGCGTCGCGGACGCGGACCCGGTAGGTCTGCGAGGAGCCCGGCGCCGCCGTGCGGTCGGTGAAGGCCATCTCGGGTCGGGTCCACCAGTTGCTGTCGGACTGGAGGGTGCCGATCACCGTGGTGCCGCGCAGCACCTCGTAGGTGAGCCGCTCGTTGTCGCGGTCCCACGCCGTCGTCCACGAGATGCGGACGGTGCCGGGAGCGATGCCGACGAGCTTGGGCGTCAGCTCCGTGTAGCCCTGGATGGGGTTGTTGTTCGGAGCGATGCTGCGGACCGCGAACCGGGTCAGGCCCTGCTGGTTCGTGCCGTTGACACGGGGGAACTCGCCGCCCATCACCACGTACTGGCTGTTGCCCTCGATCGTCCACGCACCCTGGCTCTGGCCCGTGTAGGTGCCGACGGCGACGGTCGGCAACCAGTGGAGCAGCTGCGAGATCGGCCGACCGGTGAACCACCGCGACGTGTTCACGCGACCCGTCGGGTCCGCGTAGGTCGTCATCGCCTGGGCCCGCTGGTAGGTCCAGGTGGGGTTCTCCTGCGGGTGCCCGCCGATGGACGAGCAATCGTGCGCGTGGCTCACCGTGTAGAGGACCGAGCCGATCGCCACGTTGTCGTAGTTGTCGCCACGGCAGCCGTTGACCCACAGCAGGTTGCCGTTGGTGTCGGACGAGAAGGCGGCCTCGAAGTTGCCGGCGCTCGAGTACGAGTAGCCGCTCCCGAACACCTGGTTGCCGCTCGACTTGAGGCTCCAGATGGCCGCGTCGGGACCGGAGTTCGTGAGGATCGTGTTGACCGGCCACGACATGGTGGCGCCGGTCGACGCGTTGATGGCACCCATGCCGCGGTTGGCGGCGCCGTTCAGCGTGGCGAAGTGGCCGCCCACGACGACCTTGCCGGTGCCGGCCGGCACGGTCAGCGTACGGACCTCGGCATCGGCCGACGGGGCCCACGTGGTCACCGCACCGGTCGTCGCGTTCACCGAGGCGAGCCGCGAGCGACCCTGGTTGCCGACGACCGTGAAGGCGCCACCCAGGTACAGGGTGGAGCCGGAGACCTCGAGGTCGTTGACCCACGAGTTCGCGTTGGCGTTGAACCCCGTGATCACCGCGCCGGTCGACGCGTTCAGCGCCACGACGCGGTTGCGACCCACGCCGCTGACCGACGTGAAGTCGCCGCCGACGTAGATGATCGACCCGTCGGCGGACGCCGTGATCGCCCGGCCCTGCGCGTTCAGCGTCGGTGCCCAGGTGGTGATCAGGTTGCCCGTGCTCAGGTTGTACGCGAGCACGTTCGCCCGGGCGGTCTCGCTGGTCCCCGCCGCCGCACCGGCCGGACGGGCCGAGGTGAACTTGCCGGTCGCGTACACGGTGTTGCCGACCACGACCTGGTCCCAGACGACGCCGTTGATCTGCACGGTGGGCAGCGAGTCGGCCGAGACCGTGGCCGGCGTGCCGCTCGACGTGGGCGCGGTGTCCGCCCCTGCCGGGGCCGCCGCCAGCACCGAGGTGCCGAGCACCGCCGCCGCCACCACCACACACGCCCTGACCGTCCACGAACGCGTGGACGACGTCGTCGTCGCCATCAGATCTCCCAGCAGACCGCCAGAGGACGCGTCGGCGGTCGACTGTCGACCGCGCTCCTGACCCGACCCTCGTTCCCTCACCATCGCCATGGTGCAGAAGGGCGATGATGGGGCATCCACTCGCGGTCGGCAAGGGGCAAATCCGCCCGTGCCGGGGGATTCGCAGGGCGGGCGGCGGCGTCCGGGCCCGGATCGGGATCCGGCACGTCCGTGGGAGTGCGGTCGCACCTCGACCTCAGGTCGAGGTGGAGGTCAGCGCGAGCTCAGCGGACCTTGAACTGCAGGACGTTCGGCCGAGTGCCCGACTGGACCTCGAGCACCATCGTGTCCGCGTCCTTCTCGGGCGCCCGGAAGACGTACACGCCCTTCGCGGTCTTGCCCGGCTCCACCGTGCCGGTCAGGTCCTCGGCCGGCTCGGAGCGGTTGACGATGGCCGGCGTCCCGTCGCCGTAGCTGGCGGTCACCGCGATGGTGGAGAGGTCGAACGGCTCCTTGGAGTCGTTGCGCACCTCGAGGGTGGACGCCACGGCCGGACCGGCCGTCTCTCCGGGGAGGTTGGCGGTGACGTCGAGCGTCTCGGAGTCGGTGAGCGTGACCAGGACGCCCCCGCCGAGGTCGGCCGGGGTCCCCGGGCTCACCGGGCCCTTGAGGTCGTCCGCGACCGGCGTCGACGGCGGCGCGGTGGCCGGCGCGCCCGTGGTGGACGGGCCGGTGTCGGCACCCGCGACGGTGGTCGTTGTGGTCGACCCGTTCGCCTTGCCGTCGGCGTCGTCGTCGTCGGACGAACACCCTGCGATGACGAGCACCACCGCGACGGCGGCGGCGCCCAGGACGGCGAGCTTGCTCGCGCTGCGATGTCGACGAGACGTCATGACCCTCCTCGGTCCAGGTCCCGCATCTGACCGAACCACTTGACCGACGCCGCCATCAGGTAGGCGGCACT
>JAEZAI010000511.1 GCA_023427825.1 Actinomycetes bacterium | reverse complement strand
TTCTGCTGTGCATAACGTTATGTATCCTTCGGTTTCTGCACAGCAGAACCGGTGTGCAGCGCGGCAGTCCCGAATGGGAGCTCAGCCGTCGTGCTCGGCGGCGACCTGCTGTGCCCAGCGGTAGTCGGCCTTGCCCGACGGGGACCGGACCAGCGCGGGGAGCCGCACGATCACCTTGGGGAGCTTGTAGCGGGCCAGGTGCCGGGCCGCGGCGTCCCTGAGCTCGTCGTCGTCGACCTCTGCGCCGTCGCGCAGGCGGACCAGCGCGACGCCCTCCTGGCCCCACCGCTCGGACGATCGACCGCACACCACGGCGTCGAACACCGCGGGGTGGGTCTTCAGCGCCGTCTCGACCTCTTCGGCGAACACCTTCTCGCCTCCGGTGTTGATGCAGACGGAGTCCCGACCGTGCAGCTCGATCGTCCCGTCGGCGCCCAGCCGGGCCCGGTCGCCCGCCACCGCGTATCGCACACCGTCGATCTCGGGGAACGTGGCGGCGGTCTTGTCGGGGTCGCCCAGGTAGCCCAGTGGCACCCGGCCCGACTGCGCCAGCCACCCCACCTCGACGTCGCCGGGCTCGAGGCGACGCACCTTGTCCTCGTCCAGCACCACCGACGTGGACGACGGGGAGAACCCCTTCGCCGTGTCGTCGCCCGAGCGCACGTTCGACACGCCCTGGCGCCCCGACTCGGTGGAGCCCAGCACGTCGACGATCGTCAGCCCCTGCACGAGCTCCAGCAGCTCCGCCTTCAACGCGGGGGAGAGCACCGCACCGCCCGACAGGAGGTGCCGCAGCGACGACAGGTCGTACGCGCGCCCGTCGTCACGCGCCCGGGCGAGCGCATCGGCGAGCGGGCGGGCGACCGGGTCGCCGACCACGAGCAGCGACGTCGCCCGGTGACGCTCGACCGTCCGCAGCAGGTCCTCGGGGTCGAGGTGCTCGGGGTGGTCCTGGACGATCACGGTCCCACCGGCGATCCAGCACGACAGCGCGTTCCAATGGGCGGCGCCGTGCATGAGCGGGGGAGCCGGCAGCGCGCGGAGCGAGGAGCGCTCGGCGGCGGCCACGATCTCGTCCAGCGATCCGAAGTCGGAGCCGTCCCGACGACGGACCCCGAGAGCGGCGACCAGGAAGTCCTCCTGTCGCCACATGGCGCCCTTCGGCATGCCGGTCGTGCCGCCCGTGTAGCAGAGGTACAGGTCGTCGCCCGACCAGCCGTCGACCAGCTCGTCGGGAAGCGCCACTTCGGAACCGGGAGGGGCGATGGCCGCGAGGGCGGCCTCGTAGTCGACCGCACCGGGCAGGAGCCCGTGGCCGCTGCCGTCCGCCACCTGCAACACGACGGCCGGCGGGCGTTGCAGCGTCGGGAGCACCTCCGCCAGCGTGGGCGTGAAGCACTCGTGCACCACGACCGCGGCGGCCCCGGCATCGTCGAGCAGGTAGCGGAGCTCCTCGGCCACGTAGCGGTAGTTCACGTTGAACGGCGCGCAGCGGGCCTTCCACGCCCCGACCATGCCCTCGAGGTACTCGTTGCCGTTGTGGAGGTAGAGGGCGACGTGGTCGTGGCCGGAACGCCAGCGCTCGACGGTCCCGAACGGCGCCTTCACGCCCAGCCCGGCGTCGTGCAGGACCCGGGCCAGGCGACGGGTGCGGTCCCGGACGTCGGCCCACGACAGGCGCCGGTCACGGAACAGGAGGCAGTCCCGGTCGGGGTACGCCGCCGCCACCGCCTCCGTGATCACCGCGACGTTCAGCTCCAGCCGTGCCATCGGCCGTCATGCTGGCAGGATGCGCCCATGAGCGACACATCGCCGTCCACCGTCGTCCGCCTGGAGCGCCTCCCGGAGCTGGACGACCCTCTCGACGCCGGCATCCGGGTCCTGACGCTCGACCGTCCCGAGCGGCTCAACGCGATGAACCGGGACCTGATCGACCAGCTCCACGAGCGCATCGCCGAGCTCCGCGCCGACGAGGAGGCCCGCGTGGTCATCCTCACGGGCGAGGGCCGGGGGTTCTGCGCCGGGCTCGACCTCTTCGACACCTCGCCGGCGGCATCCTCCACGCCCGAGGGCCGGGGTCCGGTCCAGCGGGGGATGGACCTGCAGCAGCGGATCGCGACCCTCGTGCCGGCGCTGCGAGGCCTGCGGATCCCGGTGATCGAGGCGGTCAACGGGCCCGCCGCCGGCGGTGGGCTGGCCCTGGCGCTGGCCTCCGACGTCCGCGTCGCCGGCACCTCGGCCCGCTTCAACGTCGCCTTCGTGCGCATCGGGTTGTCCGGGTGCGACATCGGCGTGTCGTGGCTCCTGCCCCGCCTCATCGGCGCGTCCCGGGCCTGGGAGCTGATGCTCACCGGCCGGCTGGTGGACGCGGACGAGGCCGAGCGGATCGGCCTGGTGACCCGGACCGTCCCCGACGACGACCTGTTCAGGAGCGCGCTCGAGACGGCCCGGCTCATCGCCGCCAACAGCCCCACCGGCGTGTGGATGACCAAGGAGGTCGCCTGGTCCCAGCTCGAGGTCGGGAGCCTGCAGGCCGGCATCGACCTGGAGAACCGCACGCAGATCATGACGTCGTTCACCGAGGACATGTCCGAAGCCGCCACCGCCTTCATCCAGAAGCGCACCCCCGAGTTCAAGAACCGCTGATGCCCGGACCCTCGACCCGTCCGGCATGGGTGGCGGCCGCGGCCGCGCTGGCTCGGCGCGACGACGTGCTCGCCCGGCTGTACGAACGCCACGGTGCGCCGCGGCTGCCCAAGGGACCGGCCGGCACCGCCCGCTTCGAGGCCCTCGCCTCGTCGATCGCCTACCAGCAGCTCGCCGGGCGGGCGGCCGCGACGATCTGGGGTCGCGTCGTTGAGACCGTCGGCCGGCCGTTCACCCCCGAGGCGGTCCTCGCCGCCGGCGCCGACGCTCTGCGGGCCGCCGGGCTGTCGGGGGCCAAGACCGCGGCGCTGCTGGACCTGGCGCTCAAGGTGCACGACGGCACCGTGCGCCTGGACCGGATCGGCCGGCTGGACGACGACGCCGTCGTCGAGCACCTCACGGTCGTGCGAGGGATCGGCCCCTGGACCGCCCACATGTTCCTGCTGTTCGACCTCCGACGCCTCGACGTCTGGCCGGTCGGCGACTACGGCGTACGGGCCGGTCTCGCACGGGCCCACGGCTGGGACGCGGTCCCCACCGAGCGCGAGATGCGCACGCTCGGCGATCCCTACGCCCCCTACCGCTCGGTCGTGGCCTGGTGGTGCTGGCGCGAGGTGGACACCGTCACCCCGAGCACCGGAGTGTGACCGCCCGTCGACTCCCGGGTGCGGCCGTGACGCGGGAGACTCCCGGGATGGATCCCCGGGAGCAGCAGCGCAGCGCGTTGGACGACGCGTGGCTCACCGAGCGCCTGCGGGCGACCGACCACCTCGACCGGCTGCGGGACGAGGAGTTCGGCCGCCTCGACGCGCAGGGCCACGTCTACCTCGACCACACCGGGTCCGGGCTGTACCCCGAGTCGCTCGTGCGCGACCACGTGGAGCTCCTGCGCACCCACGTGCTCGGCAACCCGCACTCGGACAACCCGACCTCGCGCCCCATGACCGAGATGGTCGAGCAGGCCCGCGCCGCGGTCCTGCGCTTCTGTTCCGCGGACCCCGACGAGTACGACTGCACGTTCACGCCCAACGCCACCGGCGCCATTCGCCTGGTGGCGGAGTCGTTCCCGTTCGCTCCCGACCGTCCGCTCGTGCTCAGCAGCGACAACCACAACTCGGTCAACGGCATCCGTGAGCACGCTCGGCGCGCCGGAGCCCCGGTCACCTACGTCCCGGTGATGACGCCCGACCTGCGGCTGGACGACGATGCGCTGCGGCGGGCGCTCGACGGGCCGCCGGGACTGCTGGCGTACCCCGCGCAGTCCAACTACTCGGGCGTCCAGCACCCCCATCCCGCAGGCACCGAGGGCTGGCGGGTGCTGCTCGATGCCGCTGCCTTCGCGCCCACAAACCCGCTGCGGCTGGACGTCCACCATCCCGACTTCGTGTCGCTGTCGTTCTACAAGGTGTTCGGCTACCCGACGGGCGTCGGCGCGCTCGTGGCACGCAAGGAGGCCATGGCCGAGCTGCGACGGCCGTGGTTCGCCGGCGGCACGATCGCGATCGCGTCGGTCGCCGGCGACGGGCACCGACTGGTCCCCGGCCACGCCGGCTTCGAGGACGGCACGCTCAACTTCCTGTCGCTGCCCGCGGTGACGGCCGGGATCGAGTTCATGGAGCGCATCGACGTCCGGAGCGTCCACGACCGCGTGCAGGTGCTGACCGCCTGGCTGCTCGAACGCCTGCAGGGACTCCGCCACACGAACGGCACGCCGCTCGTGCGGGTGCTCGGTCCGTGGGAGCCGGTCGACCGGGGCGGCACGATCGCCTTCGTCCTCGACGATCCCCACGGCCACGAGGTCCCCGACCGGCTGGTGGAGCGGATGGCCACCGAGGCCGGGATCTCGTTGCGGACCGGGTGCTTCTGCAACCCCGGCGCGGGCGAGACGGCCCGTGACGTCACCGCGTCCGACATCCGACCGTTCCTCGACGCGCCGGCCTCGGAACGGGCACCGGTGTCGCTCTGCGAGGTGGACGAGGCGTTCCGCGCCCGCCGCGACGTCGGCGTGAGCGCCCTGCGGGTGTCGCTCGGCATGTCGTCGAACCCGGCGGACGTGCGGGCGCTGGTGCGCCTGCTCGAGGGTCTGATCGACCGCGGCGTGGACGAGCTCGGCGCACCGCCCCCGGTCCCGCCGCTGTCGGCCGACACGGCCTGAGCGGAGCACGCCACGCCGGACGCAGGCGTGCCGGCGACGCGGCGCAGTCGGGCGAACGACCCGGCGCGGTCGGGCCCAGGCGACCGGGTCAGCGCTGTCTCAGTGGACGCCCGGCTCGGCCACCGGCGTCTCGAGCGGGAAGTGGCAGGCCACGTAGTGCTCCTCGGCCACCTTCTGCATCTGCGGCTCGGCCGTGCTGCAGATCTCCTGCGCCCGGTTGCAGCGGGTGCGGAAGCGGCAGCCCGACGGCGGGTCGAGCGGCGACGGCAGCTCGCCGCCCAGGTGCTCGGTGGCAGCGGCGTCGATCGACGGGTCGGGCAGCGGGATGGCCGCGACCAGGGCCTCGGTGTACGGGTGCGCCGGGTGCGCGTACAGCGCGTCGGGCGGTCCGATCTCGCACATCTTGCCCAGGTACATGACGGCGACGCGGTCCGAGACGTTCTTCACGACCGCCAGGTCGTGGGCGACGAACACCAGGGTCAGCCCGTAGCGGGCCTTCATGTCCTCGAGCAGGTTGAGGATCTGGGCCTGGACCGACACGTCGAGGGCCGAGACCGGCTCGTCGCAGATGATGAGCTGCGGATCGGTGATG
>JAEZAI010000410.1 GCA_023427825.1 Actinomycetes bacterium | reverse complement strand
GGCTCGGGGTCCGGCCCGATGATGCGGTCGCAGAGGCCCACGTAGGCCACGGCGATGGCGAAGAACGCCACGGTGAGGATCAGCACGATCACGTCGGTCATCGATTGCTTCCTGTTCTGCTGGCCGTGGTGCCGCTCGCCGGTTCGGCGGCACGGGCACCGGGGGTGGGGGACGCCTCGAGGGCGGGAGCGATCACGTCGGCGACCAGGACGGCGAGCTCGCGGTCGGCGAGCGCCACGCCGTGGCCGGGCGTCGGCTCCAGGACGAAGCGGCCGACGATCCGCCCGTCGCTGCCGCTGACGGGGAGCGACACGCCCTCGGCCGGCAGCTGGAAGCCGCCGTGGCCGTGGCGCATGGGGCCGGGGATGGCGCCGTTGCGGCCCAGGTCGGGGGGCAGGTCGCCGACGTCGATCGTCGTCGAGTCGCCCCAGACGAAGGAGTACGAGGTCAGGCCGAGCTGCTGCACCAGGTAGTCGCCCGAGCGTTCGATGAGCACCTCGGCGGGGGTGTGCTCGGCGACGAGATCGCGGAGCTCGCTCACGTGGCGGATGCCGACGCGGTCGCTGCTGGCGCGCCGGCCCCGGTCGAGTGCCATGTGGGCGAGCTGCCCGACGGCGACGCCGACGACCACCATCAGCATGCACGTGAGGAGGTCCTCGGTGCGGTCGATGCGGAGCGTGCCGTACGGGCGGACGTGGATCGCGTTGAAGCCGAGCGCGCCGACGACCGCGGTGGTCACGCCGGCGATCCGCCCGCCGATAGAAGCGGCGCCGACGACCACGAGGGTCAGGAGCAGGGCGACGTTGGCGAGGCCGAGCGCGTCGCGCGCCGGCGCCAGGAGGAGCGCGACGCCGAGGACGACGATCGAGCCGGCTGCGGCGGCCAGGCCGTCGCGCTGGCCGGTCCGCCGGGTGTTCGGTGCTGTCGTTGCACGGGCCATGAGCCCGGGATACGCCGCCGATCCACGCGTGTCAGCGGCCTTGACGCGTTCTGAACGCGCGCCCGCCGACGTTTGACGCCCGCATGACGCCGATCGGGGTCTCGGGGTGCACGGCGACATCCCGCGTCGCGATCCGACCGGAGATCCGCTGCGGGCGGCGTAGGGTCGTCGGCGCCGGGCCGACGGCGGTCCGGACGGAGGGATGGGACACGATGGTCGACGGGTCGCCGGGCACGGCGGTGGTCACGGGCTCCAGCAGCGGGATCGGCCTGGCCGCCGTGCAGTCGCTGGCCGACGACGGCTGGCGGGTCGTCGCCACCGCTCGCAACCCGGACCGGGCCGAGCAGCTCTCGTCCATCGCCGCCGGCTCCGAACTGATCGAGACCGCGACGCTCGACGTGGTCGACCCGGCGTCGGTGACCGCGGCGATCGACGGGGTGATCGACCGTCACGGCGGCATCGACCTGCTGGTCAACAACGCCGGCGCCGGCCATCGGGGCACGTTGGAGCAGCTGAGCGATGAGGAGCTCGAGCAGGTCATGGACCTGAACTTCCTGGGCGTGGCCCGCTGCACCCGGGCCGTCCTGCCGGGCATGCGCGAGCGTCGTAGCGGCCGGATCCTGACCGTCACATCGTTGAACGGGGTCGTGGCCATGCCCTTCAGCGACGCGTACAACGCGTCCAAGTTCGCGGTCGAAGGTCTGATGGAGGGGCTGGCGCCGGTGATGCGGCAGTTCGGCGTCCACGTCTCGGTGCTGGAGCCGGGGCCGGTGCGGACGGCGTTCCTGCAGAACGCCGGTGGGCGGATGGGCAGGGCCGATGCCGACGACCCGTACGGCCCGCTGCTCGACGGCTACAACGCCACGATGGCGTCGCTGTCGAGCGGCGGCGGCGAGAGCGCCGAGCACGTCGGCCAGGTGATCGCGGAGATCGCCCGTGATCCGGAGCCGAACCTCCGATACCAGTCCGACGATTTCCCTCGTCAGATCGCGGGGCAGAAGCTGACGGACCCGACCGGCGAGACCATCGTGGCGGGGACGTCCATGTTCCTGACGAGCGGCGCGGTGCCGGGACCAGAGGAGGAGTCGTGAGCGAGCACGTGGCAGAGGTCGTGTGGGACCGGGACGGTGTCGAGCCGGGGGCGAACTACTCACGCTCGCACGTGTGGCGCTTCGACGGCGGCGTCGAGGTTCCGGCCGCGTCCGCGCCCGCACTGCACGGCGATCCGACGCGGGTCGATCCCGAAGAGGCGTTCGTGGCGGCGATCTCGAGCTGCCACATGCTCTGGTTCCTGCACCTGGCGCAGGACGCCGGTCACTACGTGACGACCTATGCCGACCACGCCGTCGGGTTCATGAACCGGGTCGACAAGGGCGTGATCGCGATCACCGACGTGGAACTCCGCCCGCGCATCGAATGGGTCGGCGACGCGCCGGACGAGCGGACGATCACCGAGCTGCACGAGGAGAGCCACCATCGCTGCTTCATCGCCAACTCGGTGAAGTGCGAGATCACGGTCCACCCACCCAAGGACTGAGGTCGAGCGTCGCATTCGCGTGGGTACGTGGCGCGCGTCGAACTGGGGGGTCGAGATGGACGAGGACCTCGACGGGATGAGCACCGAGGGGCTGCGGGCCGAGGTGGTGCGTCTGCGCAACGGCATCCGGGAGCACCGGGACTCGAGCGGTCACGACCTCTGCTGGTTCCACCCGCAGCTCTGGTCGCTCCTGCCGGAGCCCACCGACCCCCTGCCCGACATCCCAGAGTGGCCGCAGTTCATGCGGGGCTGCGTGGCGTTCCGGACGTCGCTCGACCGCGAGCTGCCCGACGCCACGCGCATCACCGCCGAGTTCGGCCCCGACGACCGCCACTGACGCGGCCCGGACCGCGC
>JAEZAI010000398.1 GCA_023427825.1 Actinomycetes bacterium | reverse complement strand
GACGAGGACTCGACGACGCTCGGCGACGCGTTCGCCGAGCTCGCCGCCCTCGAGACCTCGCGCCGGTACGGGCGGCGCGCCCCCGGTGCCGCCGACTGCGACGCGGCCGAGGCCGCCGCCGCTCGCGTCCACCACGCGGTCCGGGCGGTGGCGACGACCCGTCAGAAGGTCCGCCACCTCGTCGGCTGAGCGGTCCCCGTGGGCGCGGTGCGCCGGGCGCGACGAGTGCAGCGTGCGAGGTCGGACGGACGCGGAGACGGCAGCGGGCGACGCCGTCAGGCGTCGTCGTCCTCGGGACGCTTGAAGCGATCCCGGGCCTTCTTGCCCGCACCGTTCACGTAGCCGCGCAGCCCGTTGCCGCGGATCGCCTGGCCGGCCTCGCCGATGCCGGCACGGCCCATCCGCCGGGCGGCCCGCTCGATGACGACCGCCGAGACGACCATGCCGAGGAAGCCGACGAAGGCCAGCACGAAGCTGACCGTGAGCAGCAGCACCGTGCCGGCGAAGCTGGCGACGAAGGCAACGATCCCCCAGCGCAGCTGACGGAGGGCGTGGGAGTAGATGGTCGTGGAGCCCACCTGACGGGCCAGATCGGGGTCCGAGGCGCGCAGCTGGTTCTCGATCTCGCTGAGGATCCGTTGCTCCTCTTCGGAGAGCGGCATGGGCCTTCACCCCCTCGCTGGCTCGGTCGTGCTCGTCGGTCTGGCTGGCGACTGCTGGCTCTGGCTGCTGGCTGCTGGCGACTGCTGGCTGGCGAGCTCGTCCGTCGGATCCGCTCGACTGGATGTTCCCACACGCTACCTGCCTGTGCCACGGCGCCGGCCGTCGGTCCAGGGGATTTCTGCCCCCGCCGTCCACCTGCCCACGGCGGTCCCGGCCATGCGCGTCAGCCGCCGGTCTCGTCGGCCGACGACGGCCGGTCGGGTCCCCACCGCCCGCGGCCTCCCTCCCCGGCCGCGCCGACGGTCCGGCCAGGCCGGATGCTCGTGGACCCGAAACGGCGTCGGATGTCGTCGATCGCCTGGTTCGCGGCGTCCCAGTCGGCGTCGGTCGCGGCCGTGCCCCGGTCCGGATCGGGCGGCCCGTCGGGCGGCACCGTCGCCGGCGCGTCCGAGCCCAGCATGGCGTCGAGCGAGAGCTGTTCGACCGGCGTCTCCCGAGTGAGGTTCGCGGCGCCGACGCCCAGCAGCCGCACGCCGCGCTCCAGCGGGAGCGACGAGAGCATCCGCCACGCCTCGTCGCGCAACGTCGTGCCCCGGTCGGTCGCGACGTCGAGCGTGTGGGACCGGGTCACCGTGCTGAAGTCCGCGTACCGCACCTTGAGCTGCACGGTGCGGCCCCGGTAGCCGTGTCGCCGCAGCCGGTCCGCCACGGCGTCGGCCATCCGGACCAGGTCCGCCCGCAGCTCGTCGCGGTGGTGCCGATCGGCGGCGAACGTCTCCTCGTGGCTGATCGAGCGGGGCTCCTGGTCCGGCACCACCGGCCGGTCGTCGATCCCGTTCGCCAGCGCGTGGAGGTGCTCGCCGGACGCCCGGCCCAGCGCGCCGACCACGGTCTCGACCGGCAGTGCGGCCAGGTCGCCGACCGTGCGGATGCCGAAGCGTTGGAGCTTGGCCAGCGTGGCCGGACCGACGCCCCAGAGACGCGACACGTCCAGGGGGTGCAGGAACGCGAGCTCGTGACCGGGCCGCACCACGAGCACGCCCTCCCCCGGCCGCGGTCCGTCGGGTCCCGCCACGGGCTTGGCGCCGGCGGAGGCCAGCTTGGCCAGGAACTTGTTCGGGGCCACGCCGACCGCGCACGTGAGCCCCTCCTGGTCGAGCACCTCGCGGCGGAGCCGCGCCGCGAGGTCCTCGGGCGGGCCGTGCAGCCGGCGCGTGCCGCTCACGTCCAGGAACGCCTCGTCGAGCGACAGCGGCTCGACGAGCGGCGTCACCGACCGGAACAGCTCCATGATCCGGGCCGACACCTCGCCGTAGTGGGCGTGGTCGCCGGGCAGCACCACGAGGTCGGGACACAGCCGGCGGGCGCGGACCGACGGCATGGCGGAGCGGACGCCGAACATTCGGGCCTCGTACGACGCGGCGGCGATGACGCCGCGGTCGCCGGTCCCGCCGACCGCCACCGGCAGGCCCCGCAGCTCGGGTCGGCGCAGCAGCTCCACGGATGCGAAGAACGCGTCCATGTCGACGTGGAGGATCGAGCGGTGCCGTGCCTCCGGATCGTCGACGGCTGCGACCTGCTCGGACACGCCGACAGTCTCGCACCCGGCCTGTCGTCGCTCGTCGCCAGTCCCGCTACCGTCACCCGGGACATGTCCGACCTCCGAGCCGACCTGGCCGCCAACCACAGCAGCAGCAAGGGCCGTGCGGTCATGGCCGCGTTCCGGGCCACCCAGGCCGCGAACGCCCCGGGCCGCCCACCGATCCTCGGCAAGCTCGCCACCGCGGCGTACCGGCTGACGATCGACTGGGTGCTCGGCATCGACCTGCCGCCCGACGTGCAGGTGGGACCCGGGCTGGCGATCTACCACGGGACCGGCCTGGTGGTGCACCCGACGACGGTGATCGGCCGCGACGTCCTGCTGCGTCACGGCATCACGCTCGGCGCGCTCGGCGACGACGACGAGTCCACCGGCCCCCGGCTCGGCGATCGCGTGAGCGTCGGTGCCGGGGCGATCGTGCTCGGCCCGATCTCGATCGGCGACGACGCGATCATCGGCGCCGGTGCGGTCGTGGTCGACGACGTGCCCGCCGGCGCCGTCGTGGTCGGCAACCCGGCCCGGGTCGTGCGCGTCCGGGACGACGTCGGATGACCCGGCTCGGCGGGATCGACGGCGCGATCCACGTCCTGGTGGTGGCCCACGGGCCGCCGCTCCGCGGGGGGATCGCGACCGTGGCGCTCGACCTGGTCGAGGACCCCGGGCTGAACGCGGAGTTCGACGTCGAGTTCCTCAACACCGCGCAGAACGACGACGCCCGCGGGCGGTTCTCGCTGGCCAACGTGCAGCGCGTCACCCGTGACATGGTCGAGACGTTCCGGCGCAGCCGGCCCGGCACCGTCGTGCACACGCACTCGGTGCAGTACCCGGAGTTCGTGGTGTGGCGGCAGGTCGCGATCGCGCTCGCCGCACGGCTCCGCGGCGCGGCGGTCCTGGGTCACAACCACGCCCAGCCCCCCTACATGGAGGGCCCCGGCGAGTGGGAGATCAGCCGACTGAACCGCTGGGGCTTCCGCGTGCTCGACCGCCTGGTCGAGGCCAACGTGCTCATCGCCGCGGCCGGCGTCCCCAACCTGCGCCGCTACATGCCGAGCACGCCCCTGCCCGTGGTGCACAACTCGATCGTCGTCGACGAGGTGGTGCAGAGCAGCGCCGTGCACGATCCGCCGGTGGTGCTGTTCATCGGTGAGCTCCTGGAGCGCAAGGGCCTGGTCCAGCTGCTCGACGCGGTCGACCTGCTCGCCGAGCGCGGGGTGACCGGCTTCGAGCTGCGGATCATCGGCGACGACCGACCCGGACTCGACCCGTTGAAGGACGAGATGGTGGCCCTGGTCCGCGAGCGGGGCCACGGCGACGCGCTGACCGGCCCGCTCGACCGCTCGGAGGTGTACCGGCACCTGTCCGAGGCGGATCTCTACGTGTTCCCCACGTTCACCGAGGGCCAGCCGTTCACGGTCATCGAGTCGCTCGCGTCCGGCGTGCCGCTGGTGGCGACCGACATCCAGGCGATCGCCAACATGATCGAGGACCCGACCCACGGCCGGCTCGTGCCCGTCCGCGACGCCGTGGCGGTCGCCGACGCGGTGCAGGAGCTGCTCGCGGACCCCGACGAGCGGCGCCGCATGTCGGACGCCTGCCGGGAGCGCGCCAGGGAGCGCTTCGACCGACCGGTGTTCCGCGCCCGCATCGCCGCCCTCTACCGGGCTGCGGGCAACTCGAGGAGCAGGCGCAGCCGGCTGCGCGCCGGCCGGGCCCGCATCCGGGCCATCGATCGCTGACGCGCCCGCGGCGGCGCTGGCGGCCGGCGAGGAGTCAGCTGCGCTCGACCGAGATCGTCTCGAGCGTGGCGCCTTGGATCCGGTACCGGTAGGTCCGCGGCTCCTGCCAACGCTCGTGCAGCCAGTCGAGCAGCGGCTCGCGGACCCAGGGGTGCGAGTCGCCGAGCAGCTCCACGCACCGGGGTGTCGCGGCCCACGCGGACCCGATCACGATGCCGTCGGGATCCGCGCCGATCGTGAGCTCGCCGACGACCGCCGTGGCGCGGTGCACCTCCACCCGGAGGTCCCAGCCCAGGTCGGGCGCCTGGGCCTCGACGTCGTAGAGGAGCCCACCCCAGCCGGTGACGTGGAGCCCGGTCTCCTCCTCGACCTCGCGGGTGAGACCCTCGAGCGGCCGCTCGCCGTCGTCGACGACGCCGCCGGGCGTGGTCCAGTCCGCGGTGCCGTTCCGCCGGAGGTTCTGCACGAGCAGCACCGCGCCCGGCGGCACATCGGCCGGAAGCTCCGGGACGACCCCCGTCTCGATCACCGCGCTGGCGACGGTCCACGCTCGCACCCCACCAGCCTGCCCGATCCGCGAGGACGGGGCCGACGTGGGCACGGCGCGCCTCGGCTCAGTCGCCGAGGTCGTCGACGCGCACCTGCACGGGGCCCGGGTTGCCGTCGGCGTCGCGCTCCTGGAACGCGGCGTCGTCGATCACCACGGTGGGAGTGGTGGCCTGGGCCTCGGGAACGACCTGCTCGGTCGGCGTGCCGGCGGACTCCGCCGCCGATGACTCCTGCGCATCGGTCAGCACGAGCGCGCCGGCGGCGGTCGTGGCGACCAGCACACCCACGACGGGGACGACCGTCCGACCGCGGAGCAGGCGGAAGCGCTTCTTGACCGGCTCGGGGGTGGCGACCATGAGCGCGACGAGCTCGTCCTCGATGGAGCGGCGGTCGCTCTCGAACACCTCGGCGAGCACGTCCAGGTCGCCCAGCCGCAGCGTGATCGACGTGCCGGGCTCCTGCCCGCGCATGGAGTAGACGAGGGCCAGGTACTTGGTCAGCACCTCGTCACGACCTGTCGGCGTCTCGGCGTGCGGCAGCTCGGCGGTCGTGCCGTCGGCCTCGATCACGCCCTCCTCCAGGTCGATCACCAGTCGGCTGCGGCTCGGCACCATGGACGAGGTCTTCAGGCCGTACAGCTCGGTGAGCGTCCGGAGGTCCTGGTCGTCGAGCGCACGGCGACCGGTCTCGACCTCCAGGATCTCGATCTCGTCGAGCGCGCCGCCGATCTCCTCGGCCACGTCGGCGACGGTCAGCCCGCGCTCGAGGCGGGCTTCGGCCAGCAGTCGGCCGAGACGGCGGGGGGGCACCCG
>JAEZAI010000336.1 GCA_023427825.1 Actinomycetes bacterium | reverse complement strand
GCGCGGTCGACGATCTGCGCGAACAGCCGCTCCGGCCGCTCGCCGTCCGGCACCGTGCCCGAGTACGTGAGGGTCAGCTCCGGCGCGCCGACCACCATGGCGTCGCGGTCGATCCCGATCGGCACCTCGACCCCCCTGGTGGCGGGCGACGGGATGATGTTGCCCGCCACGCCCGACAGCAGGTCCTCCTTGCCCTCCGGCACGGTCGCCGGACCCGAGCCGCCGCCGGCGATGAGTCCGAGCTCACCCGAGCCCTCGGCGGTGATCGGATCGTCCGCCGGCAGCGGGTAGTCGTCGCCGACGTAGCGGGTGCCGTCCTGGTCCAGGAAGTCGAAGGTGGCGCCGGTGTCGACCGACTCGTCGCCCTTCACATAGCGGTCGAGCCAGGCCACGATCCGGTCGACCATGCGCTGCTGGTCGCCCTTCTCGGTGAGGCACGACCCGTGGCCGCCGCAGAACCAGTACATGGCGGTGGGGGTCCCGGCGTCGCGGAGCATCCGGTAGTTCGTGACGTCCTCGTCGAGCGTGAACAGCGTGTCCACGGTCCCGCCGACGATCAGGGCGGGTGCGGTGATGTCGGCGACGGCCTCCGCGGGTCCGCGGCCGAGGAACCACTCGATCTGCTCGTCGGTGAGCACGCCGGTGCGCAGGCCCTGCTGGTTCGCCTCGGTGATGATCGGGTTCAGCGTCGCCCGGGCCGCGACCGCGCTCAGGATCTCGGCCCACCCCTGCTTGTACGTCTGGTCCTTGTAGAGGGAGGTGCCGAGCGAGTGCCAGGCGATGATCGGCACGATCGCGTCCACCCGGCAGTCCATCGCCGCTGTCACCAGCTGGATCCCGCCGCCGTAGGAGCCCCCGACCATGCCGACCGCCGGGTCGCCGGGCTCCTCGAGCGCCGCCTCGGGCCGAGCCGCCACCCACGACAGGAGCTGCTGCACGTCGCGGCCCTCGTACTGGGCGGAGTCGACCTGCGCGGCGCCGCCGGACGCCCCGAAGCCCCGAGGGTCCCAGGTGAGGACGTTGTAGCCGGCTCCTCGCAACGTGCCGATGTTGACCGCCCCGAGCACGCCGACCGTGTCGACCTGGGTGTCGCCGGCCGACCCCCAGCCCGGGCCCATCAGCACCGTCGGGCTCGGTCCGGTCGCGCCCTCCACGGGGAACCAGTGGGCACGGATCACGGTGCCGTCGAACGACGTGACGTCCACGTCGGTGGTGGAGCCCTCGACGGGCGTCGAGACCACGTCGGTCGTCGCCGGTTCGCACACCGCGGGCGCGCTCGTCGTGGTGCTGGTGGCCGTCGTGGACGAGCCGCCGGCGTCGTCGTCCGACGAGGAGCACGCCCCCGCCACCACCAGGATCGCTGCCGCCAGGGCGGCGCCCGTCACTCGTCCTCGTCGCACGATGCCCCCTGCTCGATCACGGTCCCGCCGACCCGTCCTGGTCGAAGGAGAACTCTGCCAGGAGCCGACGCTCCTCGTCGGTGATGCCGCCCCGCGCCTCGATCAGGTCGGGCCGGTGCTCCATCGTTCGGGCCCGGGCCGCGGCCCGCCGCCAGCGGGCGACCCGGCCGTGGGCGCCGGAGCGCAGAACGTCGGGCACGGGCCAACTCCGGTACTCGGCCGGTCGCGTGTACTGCGGGTGCTCCAGCAACCCGTCGGAGAACGACTCCTCGTCCGCCGAGGTGTCGTTGCCCATCACGCCGGGGACGAGCCGGCCGACCGCCTCGAGCACGACCATGGCGGCCACCTCGCCGCCCGCCAGGACCACGTCGCCCACCGACAGCTCACCGTCGACGAGGTGGGTCCGGACCCGGTCGTCCACGCCTTCGTAGCGTCCGCACAGGAGCGAGAACCCGTCCAGACCGGCGAGCTCCCGGGCGAACGCCTGGTCGAGGGTCCGACCGCCGGGACCCAAGAGGAACAGCGGCCGCGGCGGCTGCTCGCGCTCGACGGTGTCGAACACGGGACCGGGCGTGAGGACCATGCCGGCGCCGCCGCCGAACGGCGCGTCGTCGACCGTGCGGTGCACGTCGGTGGTGGCGTCCCGCAGGTCGTGGACCCGCACGTCCAGCAGCCCGCGTTCCCGGGCTTTGCCGAGCAGGCTCTCCGACGCGAAGTCGCGGACCATGCCGGGGAAGATCGTGATGACGTCGATGCGCACGACCGCTCCGGCTCAGGAGCCGAGCTCGAAGAGCCCGTCGGGGACGTCCACGTGCACGACGCCGTCGGTCGGGCCGTCGGTCACGAACACGACCGGCACCAGCGCGCCGCCGTCGAGCACCAGCAGGTCGGCGGCAGGGTTGTCCTGCACCGCGGTCACGACCCCGCGGTCGACACCGTCGGCGCTCACCACACGGCAGCCGACGAGCTCGTGCACCCACAGCTCGTCGGGGTCGTCGATCGGCTCGGCCTGCAGCACGAGCCCGCGCAGCGCCTCGGCCGCGGTGCGGTCGTCGTGGCCGACGAAGCGCACGAGCCAGCGGTCGCCGTGACGGCGCGACGTGGCGACCTCCAGGTCACCCGCGTCGGTGCTCAGCACGGAGCCGGGCGCCAGACGCTCCTCGCGGTTGGACACGAGGACCACGTTGACCTCGCCGTTCAGGCCGTGCGCCTTGGCGATCCGGCCGATCTCGAGGAGGGGGCGGTCGCCGGTCAGGGCAGCGGTCCCGGTTCGACGCTCCCCGACGTCAGTCGAGGAACTCGACGTCGATCTCGACGCCGTCGTGGGCCGCAGCGGCGCGGGTCACCGTCCGGATGGCGTTGGCCATGCGGCCACGCTTGCCGATGATGCGGCCCATGTCGCCGTCCGCGACGCGCAGGTTCACCTGCGTGCGACGGCCCTTCTCGTCGATGTCCACCCGGACGCCGTCGGGCTCGTCGACGAGCGACCGGGCGATGTGCTCGAGCACCGCTGCCGCGTGCTCGGGGCGGGCCTCCTCGGCGTCGTCGGCGTCCACCGGCTCCACCTCGACCTCGGCGGTCTCGTCGACCTGCTCGTCGGTCACTTCTTGGCCTTGGCGCTCTGGAACTCGTCCCACGCGCCCGAGATCTGCAGCAGCTTCTGCACGCGCTCCGAGGGCTGGGCGCCCTTCTGCAGCCAGTCGACGGCCTTCTCGTTGTCGACGGTGACGGCGGACGGCTCACGCCGCGGGTCGTAGGTGCCCACGACCTCGATGAACCGGCCGTCGCGCGGGGAACGGGAGTCGGCGGCGACGATGCGGTAGGTGGGCTGCTTCTTCTTGCCCATCCGCATGAGGCGGAGTCGAACGGCCACGGGGTAGTCCTTCTTCTTCTCTTCAGGGGTGACGGAACTTGCTGGATGCGGTCTCGCTGCGTGCCGGACGGTCGTCGGTGCGAGCAGCACGCGACCGGCCCCGGACGCAGGGCAGCGGTCCATGATGGTCGCCCGGGCCGCCGGAGGCAAGCTCCCCCGGCCGAGGGCGCCGCGTGTCGCCGGCGCCGCACGGGGCGACCGGCATCAGGTGAGCTTGGGGAAACCGCCGCCCTTGGGCATCTGCGATTCCATCTCCTCGAGCGTGGGCAGGGCGAACGCC
Source organism: Actinomycetes bacterium (assembly GCA_023427825.1). Taxonomy (GTDB): domain Bacteria; phylum Actinomycetota; class Acidimicrobiia; order Acidimicrobiales; family Microtrichaceae; genus Dermatobacter. Next base: position 10,558 of record JAEZAI010000336.1, on the reverse strand, counting down.
GCCTTGTTGACCTTGGCCGGGCCCTTCGCGGTCACGCGCCCGCCCTTCTTGGCCTTCTTGCCACCGCCCTTCTTGCCCTTGCGGCGGCGCGGGGTCTTGCCCATCTCCTTCATCATCTGACGCATCTGCTTGAACTGCGTGATGAGCTGGGTGACCTCGGCGGGCGACGTGCCGGAGCCCTTGGCGATCCGGGTGCGACGAGAGCCGTCGATGACGTCGGGCTCGATCCGCTCGGCCGGCGTCATGGACTTGATGATCGCCTCCACGTGGGAGATCTGGCGGTCGTCGATCTCGACGTCGCGTACCTCCTTGGGGATGCCGGGGAGCATGGACATGGCGCCGGACAGCGGGCCCATCGTCTTGAGCGCCTGCATCTGGTCCAGGAAGTCGTCGAGCGTGAACGTGCCGTCCAGCAGCCGGGCCGCCGCGGCCTCGGCCTCGTCCTGTTCGAAGGCGGTCTCGGCCTTCTCGATGAGCGTGGCGAGGTCGCCCTCGCCCAGGATGCGGCCAGCGAGCCGGTCGGGATGGAAGAGGTCGAAGTCCTCGAGCTTCTCGCCGGTCGAGGCGAAGGCGATCGGGCGACCGACGACCTCCTTGACCGACAGGGCGGCGCCACCGCGGGCGTCGCCGTCGAGCTTGGTCAGGATGACGGCGTCGAGCTCGAGCGTCTGGTGGAACGACTCGGCGACGGTGACGGCGTCCTGGCCGGTCATCGCGTCGACGACGAGGAACGTGTAGTCGGGGTCGAGCGAGTCCGAGATCTGCCGGACCTGCTCCATCATCTCGGCGTCGATCGCCAGGCGACCGGCGGTGTCGACGATGAGCACGTCACGACCGCGACGCCGGGCCTCCTCGACCGCGCCCTGCGCGACGGCCACCGGGTCGCCCTGACCCGAGGCGACCACGTCGTCCTCGGCGGACCACACCGGCACGTCGATCTGCGCGCCCAGGGTCCGGAGCTGCTGCACCGCGGCAGGGCGCTGCAGGTCGGCGCCGACCAGGATCGGGTTGCGGCCCTGTGCCTTGAACCAGCGGGCGAGCTTGGCGGAGTTCGTCGTCTTGCCGGAGCCCTGCAGACCGGCCATCAGCACGATCGTGGGCGGCTTCGACGCGTACGTGATCCGGAGGGTCTCGCCGCCGAGGGTCTCGGTCAGCTCCTCCAGGACGATCTTCTTGACCTGCAGCGCCGGGTTCAGGGCCTGGGACAGGTCCTCACCGACCGCACGCTCCCGGATCCGGGCGAGCATGGACTTGACGACGGTGAGGTTGACGTCGGCCTCGAGCAGGGCGAGGCGGATCTCTCGGAGGACCTCGTCGACGTCGGCCTCGGACAGGCGGCCCTTGCCGCGCAGTCGGGTGAAGATGCCGTCGAAGCGGTCGGACAGTGACTCGAACATCGGGAGCCAACGCTACCGGCCGCGCCCGACCGGCCGACAACGCCCGCCGGGAACATCCGACCGCCGGCGGCGTTGGACCCGGCGTGCACATCGACGTCTGGTCCGACATGGTCTGCCCGTGGTGCTACCTGGGCTCCCGCCGCCTCGCCACCGCACTCGAGCGCTTCGCGGAGGCGCACCCCGACCAGGAGGTGACGGTGCGCTGGCGGGCCTTCGAGCTCGATCCCGGCGCACCGCCCGATCCCCAGGAGCTCCGACCGGTGCTCGAGAAGAAGTACGGACCCGGAGCGTTCGACGCCATGACCGGGCGGCTCGTGTCGCTCGGCGGCCCCGAGGGGATCGACTACCGGTTCGACCGGGCCCAGCGGGTGAACACGTTCGACTCCCACCGCCTGGTGGCCTGGGCGGCCACGGTCGACGCCGACGCGCAGGACCGCCTGGTGGCCGGCATCTTCCACGCCTACTTCACCGACGGTGCGGACGTGTCCGACCACGGCGTGCTCGCCGATCTGGCCACCGCGGCCGGCCTGGACCGCGATGCAGCCGTCGAGGTGCTCGCGTCGGGCGCGTTCGCCGACGAGGTGCGCACCGAGGAGTCCGCCGCGCGCGACCGCGACATCACCGGCGTCCCGGCGGTCGTCATCGACGACCGGGTCCTCGTCCCCGGCGCCCAGGAGGCCGAGACGTTCCTCCGGGTGCTCGAGAAGGTCGCAACGACACCCGCCTGACGCGCCCTTGCCCGGCCCCGCCTGACCTTCCCTCCCCCGCGGCACCCGGGCCCCGTCGCCTCTCGTCCGATCTGCAGGTCGTCCCTTGACAGGGTCGAACTCCAGGTGCATATTCAACCCAGCAGTTGATCAACCCTCGGGTTAAACACGAGCAGCGAGGAATCCCGGACGCGCGATCCCGGGTCGGACGAGGAAGGAGCGGGCGTGGACGACGAGCAGTTGAACCTCACGTTCGCCGCCCTCGCCGATCCGATCCGCCGGGCGATCCTCACCCGGCTGTCGAAGGGCGAGGCCACGGTCAACGAGCTGGCCGAGCCGTTCGACGTCAGCCTGCAGGCCGTCTCCAAGCACCTCAAGGTGCTCGAGCGGGCGGGGCTGATCAGCCGGGGACGGGACGCCCAGTACCGGCCGTGCCGGATCGAGACGGAGCCCCTCGAGGGGGCCGTCGACTGGATCGTGGAGCACCGCCGGACCTGGGCCGGTCGCTTCGACCGCCTGGACCAGCACCTCCGGTCCCTCACCCAGGAACCACCACCACCACAGCAGGAGCACTCATGACCACCACCACCGAGACCCACGAGATCAACGGGACCCACATCGAGACCGTCGTCGACCCCGAGACGGATCTGGCGACGATCACGTTCACCCGCGTCTACGACGCCCCGCCGGAGCTGATGTTCGAGTGCCTCACCACGCCCGAGCACCTCGCCCACTTCTGGGGTCCCGAGGGCACCACGACCCCGCTCGAGAACATCACCGTGGACCTGCGGATCGGCGGGGTCTTCGAGACGATCATGGTGAACGACGAGACGGGCGAGCAGTACCCGTCGAGCGGTCGCTTCACGGTCATCGACCCGCCGCGGGAGCTGGCGTTCGCCGAGGACGTCGGCGGGGTCGAGTTCCGCACCACGATGCGCTTCGAGGACATGGGCGACGGCAGGACCCGGTCGGTGTCGATCCAGGAGAACGTGCCCGCCATGTTCCGCTCCCCCGAGGCACGGGAGGGCATGACGTCGAGCTTCGTCCGGCTCGACCGGTACCTCTCCGGGCTCGCCGCCGGCTGACCGTCGGGGCGCTGCTGGACCCCGCCGGGGCGCGTTCACGCCGCCCGGCGGGGTCTACCCTGTCCGCCGTGCCAGGACCGGACGGAACGCATCCGACCCCGCCGGTGCTGCTGACCCCCGGCCCGCTCACCACCTCCGAGCGAACGCGCCGGGCCGCCACCGTCGACCTGGGTTCCTGGGACGGGCAGTTCAACGACCTGACCGCCGAGGTGTGCGTCCGCCTCCTGGCCGTCGCGGGCTCCGGCCGCGACCTGGAGTGCGTACCGATGCAGGGCTCGGGCACGTTCGCCGTCGAGAGCGCGGTCCGCACCCTGGTCCCTCGTGACGGCTCGATGGTCGCGGTGGTGAACGGGGCCTACGGGCGTCGCATCGCCATGATGGCCGAGCAGGCCGGACGTCGGGTCGTCGTGATGGAGTGCGCGTGGGACCGGGCGCCCGACCCCGACGAGCTGGCCGCCGTGCTCGAACGGCACCCCGACGTCACCCACGTGTCGATCGTGCACTGCGAGACCTCCACGGGCCTGCTCAACCCGGTCGCCGCACTGGCCGACGCCGCCCACTCGTCCGGACGCCGCGTCCTGGTCGACGCGATGAGCTCGTTCGGGGTGCTCGACCCCGCGATCGACCACCCCGCGGTCGACGCCGTCGTCGCGGCCTCGGGCAAGTGCCTGGAGGGACTTCCGGGCGTCGGCTTCGTGCTCGTGCCGCCCGAGGTGCTCGCAGCGTCCGAGGGCAACTGCGACTCCCTCTCCCTGGACCTGCTCGACCAGCGCCGGTACATGGACCGGACCGGCCAGTGGCGCTACACGCCGCCGACCCACCTGGTCGCCGCGCTGCGCGAGGCGCTCGCGCAGTACGACGAGGAGGGCGGGGCCGGCGCCCGACTGGCGCGGTACGCCGCCAACAGCCGGGCCCTGTGCGACGGCATGGAGGAGCTCGGCTTCCGCCACTACCTGGCCGAGGAGCTCCGGACGCCGATCATCCACACGTTCCACGCGCCGGAGCACCCGGCCTGGTCCTTCGGCGAGCTGTACGACCGCGTGCGGGACCGCGGCTTCATCCTCTATCCCGGGAAGCTCACCACGGAGGAGACGTTCAGGGTGGGCTGCATCGGGGCGATCACGCCCGACGTGCTCACCGCCGCAGCCGTCGCGATCGGCGGCGCGCTGGACGACATGGGCATCCCGGTGCCGCTGGCCGCCGCCTCCTGAGCCCCGCACCGCGACCGACGATCCGATCCGACCGCCCACACACGACGAGGACGACCAGATGAGGACGACCAGGTGAGGACAGAGATCGTGGCCATGGACATGGCCGGCACCACGGTGGCCGACGACGGGCTGGTCGTCGCCGCGTTCACCGAGGCGGTCCGCACGCTCGGCATTACGGCCGAGGACGAGCGGTACCCGGCGATGATGGACCACGTGCTCGCGACCATGGGCGAGTCGAAGCTCACGGTGTTCCGGGCGCTGTTCGACGGCGACGACGACCTGGCCCGTGCCGCCAACGCCGCGTTCGAGGAGGCGTACGCCGGCCTCGTCGAGGACGGGCGGTGCGAGGCGCTCCCCGGCGCGGCCGAGACGATCGCCGCCCTGCAGGAGCGAGGCGTGAAGGTGGCGCTGACGACCGGGTTCGCACCCCGGACCCGCGACGCGATCCTGGACGCGCTCGGTTGGCGGGACCTGGTCGAGCTGGCCCTCTCCCCCGCCGACGTGGGCGGGCGGGGACGGCCGTACCCCGACCTCAACCTGACCGCCCTGCTCCGCCTGGGCGGCACCGACGTGCGGGCCATGGCGACGGTCGGCGACACGGCGTTCGACGTGCTGGCCGGGCTGTCCGCCGGGGCCGGCGTGGTCGCGGGCGTGCTGAGCGGCGCGCACGATCGTGCGACGCTGGCTGCGGCCGGCTCGCACCAGGTGCTCGACTCGGTCGCCGACCTCCCGGCCCACCTGCACCTCGGCTGAGCGCCGTGGCGAACCCGGCGAACCCCTTCAGCCCGCCTAAGCGGTTGGGCCGCGACCAGGTCGAGTTCGGCCGCTCGCTCGCCTTCATCGACGCGACGTTCGCGATCGCCGCGACGCTGCTCGTGGTCACGCTGAACCCCGGCGACGCCGACTGGGCGAGCTGGTCGTCGTTCGTGGGAGACGAGTGGCCGTCGCTCCTGTCGTTCGCCGTGTCGTTCCTGGTGATCTCGGTCTACTGGTGGTCGAACCACCGCCTCGTGGCCATGCTCGACACGCTGAGCTCCAGGTTCGTGGGGGTGGCGCTGGGCATGCTGGCGTTCGTGGCGTTGCTGCCGTTCACGACCGAAGGCCTGGGCGAGTTCCAGGACGGCGGCGACGGCAGCGTCGCGACGGTCGTGTACGCGGTGAACGTGGCGCTGGTGTCGATCCTGTCGACGGCGCTCGTGGTCGTCGCCCACCGTGAACGCCTGTTCCGCATCCAGCCCACGGACCGGGACCTTCGGGCAGAGCTGATCGACCTGGCCGACACCCCGCTCGTGTTCCTGGCGTCGATCCCGGTGACCGTGCTGATCGGGACCAACTGGGGCCGCGCCACGTGGGCGCTGCTGTTCGTGACCGGACCGATCACCGGACGCTGGTCCGCCCGGTACGCCGGGCGGCGCTGAGCGCCCGGTCCGAGCAGCCGCCGGTCAGCGCTCGTCGCGGTCAGCGCTCGTCGAAGAGCGCCTCGACGAACTCGTCGGCGTCGAAGTCGACCAGATCCGCCGCCGTCTCACCCAGGCCGACGAGCTTGATGGGGATGCCCAGGTCGGAGCGGATCGCGAACACGATCCCGCCCTTGGCGGAGCCGTCGAGCTTGGTCAGCACCACGCCGGTCACGTCGGTGGCCTCGGTGAACTGGCGGGCCTGCTGCAGCCCGTTCTGGCCGGTGGTGGCATCGAGCACGAGCAGCACCTCGGTCACCGTGCCGTCGCCCTTGTCGGCCACGCGCCGCACCTTGCCGAGCTCGTCCATCAGGTTCGACTTCGTGTGCAGGCGGCCGGCGGTGTCGGCCAGCACCACGTCCGCACCCTTGGCGGACGCCGACGCGATGGCGTCGAAGATGATCGAGCTCGGATCGCCGCCCTCGGCGCCTCGCACGATGTCCGCACCCGACCGCTCGGCCCAGGTGGAGAGCTGTTCGGCCGCCGCGGCCCGGAAGGTGTCGCCGGCCGCCATCACGACCGACAGGTCCTGGTCGGCCAGGCGCCGGCCGAGCTTGCCGATCGTCGTGGTCTTGCCCACGCCGTTCACGCCGACGAACAGCCAGACGGTCGGCTTGGCGTCGGAGAACGCGAGGTCGACGGGTCCGGCCAGGCGGGACTTCATCTCGTCCTTGACGGCCTCGATCAGCTGCTCGGGAGTGGTCAGGCCCCGCTCCTTGACCGTGGCGCGGACCGAGTCGAGCAGCTCCTGCGCCGGGCCGATGCCGACGTCGGCCCGGATCAGGGCCTCCTCCAGGTCGTCCCACGTCTCGGCGTCGATCGTCGAGCGGGACATGATCGACCCGACGTAGCCCGAGAACGCGGAGCGGGCGCGGGACAGCCGGTCGCGGAACGACGGCCGGACGAGCTCCTCGACGCCGGCGCCGTGGTCGCCCTCCCACTGCGCCTCGGCGGCCTCGGCCGCCGCGATGTTGGCGGCCTCCTCCTCCTCGGTGAGCTCGGGCCCGGTGATCTCGACGGTGCCGCCGAACATGGTGCCCCGGGGCTCGATGACCTCGACCTCGGGCTCGGTGAGCGAGCCGGGATCGTCGGGCTTGGCCCGCTCACGAGGCGCCCGGGCGTCGGGTCCGGGCTCGGTGACGGTGTCGAGCTCGACGTCGGACGGCGGTTCGAGCGACTCGCCGCGGTTGCGGCGGGTCATGAGCGTCGCGCCGGCGATCACCGCCAGGACGGCGACGAGGGCGAGGATCACGGCCAGGATCACGAGTGGTTCCATCGGCCGGGAGCCTACAAGTGCGCCGGCGCCGCCCCGCGGGAGCGCTCGCATCCGGGCTCGCATCCGGGAGCGGGCGCGGCAAGCTGAAGGGTGGATCAGCAACATCGGTCCTCGCAGCACGCGTCCGGGTGAGGAACCCGTACCGTTTCCAGCACCCGAGCGCGGCGCCCGCATGCCGAGCACGCCGCTCGCCCTGACGCCCGCAGACCCGGAAGAGAGCGACCGACCAGTGGATCAGCAGTCCCCCACGAGCACCCCCGCCGCCGACGTCGAGCGGCTCCTGTTCGAGCTCAAGAAGGTCATCGTCGGTCAGGACCGGGCCATCGAGCGGGTCCTGACGTGCCTCCTCGCCGGCGGCCACTGCCTGCTCGAGTCCGTGCCGGGCCTGGCCAAGACGCTGACCGTCGAGACCCTGGCGTCCTCGGTCGGTGGCAGCTTCTCCCGCATCCAGTTCACTCCCGACCTGCTGCCCGCCGACCTGGTCGGCACGCGCATCTACCGGGCGTCGTCGGAGCAGTTCGACGTGGAGCTGGGCCCGGTGTTCGCCAACTTCGTCCTGGCCGACGAGATCAACCGCGCTCCCGCCAAGGTGCAGTCCGCGCTGCTCGAGGTCATGGCCGAGCACCACGTCACGATCGGCGGCAAGCGCTTCGAGGCACCCGAGCCCTTCCTGGTGCTCGCCACCCAGAACCCGATCGAGTCCGAGGGCGTCTACCCGCTCCCCGAGGCCCAGCGGGACCGCTTCCTCATGAAGGTCGTGCTGGACTACCCGTCGCCCGCCGAGGAGGTCGAGATCGTCCAGCGGATGGGCACGAACCCGCCCTCGGCCGAGCAGGCGCTCACGCTGGAGCAGGTCCAGGCGCTGCAGGCGGCGACCGACGACGTGTTCGTCGACCGGAGCGTGCTCGAGTACGCGGTCAACCTGGTCCTCTGCACCCGGACGCCCGAGAACTTCGGACTGCCCGAGCTGCGCGCCTTCATCGAGCTCGGCGCCAGCCCGCGCGCCTCGCTGGGCCTCATCCGCGCCGGCCGTGCGCTCGCCCTGCTGAGGGGCAGGTCGTACCTGACGCCGCAGGACGTGTTCGACGTGGCACCCGAGATCATGCGCCACCGCATGCTGCTCTCGTACGAGGCGCTCGCCCAGGACGTCGACGTGGAGCAGGTGCTCGCCCGCGTGCTCGGCACCGTGCCCGCCCCGCGCCTCAGCCCTGCGCAGTCCGGCGGCGACTCCTACTACGGCGGGGCCACCGACGCCGCCGCCTGGAACGCCCCCGCGGCCAGCGGCGCGACCGCGGCCTGGGGGAACGGCCAGCAGTGACGGGCCTGTCCCGCACCCTCGGTCTCGTCGGGTATCGGCGGGCGGAGGAGATCCTCCGCCGCCTGACGCTCGACGTGAACCGCAAGCTCGACGGCATGCTGCACGGCGACTTCCTGGGGCTGGTGCCCGGACGAGGGACCGAGCCCGGCGAGACGCGCGCCTACGAGCCGGGTGACGACGTGCGGCGGATCGACTGGAACGTCACCGCTCGCATGCAGGACCCCTACATCCGGGAGACGATCGCCGACCGCGAGCTCGAGGCGTGGCTGGTCGTCGACCGCTCGGCCCGCCTGGACTTCGGCACCGCCAACTGCGAGAAGCGCGACCTGGTGCTGGCCGCCGCCGCCGGCGTGGGCCTGCTCACCGGTCGCGGCGGAAACCGGATCGGGGCGCTGGTGCTGCGTGGCCAGGAGCTGAGCACGATCCCGCCGCGTCACGGCCGCACCCACCTGCTCGCGATCCTCGAGCGGATCATGTCCACGCCCCGCGGCGACGGCTCCGGCGCCGCCGACCTGCAGGGCGCGCTCAAGCGGGCCGGGGCGATCGCACCACGGCGGGGACTGGTCGTGGTGATCTCGGACTTCCTCGGCGACCCCGACGACTGGCGGACGGCGCTCGGCACAGTTTCGCTGCGCCACCAGGTGCTGTGCATCGAGGTGGTCGACCCCCGCGAGCTCGAGCTGCCGCCGGTCGGGCTGCTGCAGTTCAGCGACCCGGCGACCGGGGCGACCCGGGAGGTCAACACCAACGACCCGACCACCCGGGCCCGGTTCGCCGAGGCGGCGGCACGACAGCGGGCGGCGATCGCGTCGGCCATCCGCGGCGCCGGGGCCGACCACCTGCAGCTGCGCACCGACGGCGACTGGGTGCTGGACCTGGCCCGCTACGTCTCACGCCGCCGGCGGCGGGCCGAGCTGGCCGCCACGACGGCGCCGCGGTGACGGCGTGGCACGGCACACCGACGAGCGGGCTGGCACCGCGACGAGCACGACGACGAGGCTGAGTGAGTCGAGATGAGTGACTGGTTCCTGCAACCCGAGCGCCTGTGGCTGCTCCTGGTCGTCGTCGGCCTCGCGGCCCTGTACGTCGGCCTGCAGTTCACGAGGCCGCGCTACGCGGTGCGGTTCTCCAACCTGGACCTCCTGGACTCGGTCGCGCCCAAGCGACCGGGCTGGCGGCGCCACCTGGTCGCCGGGGCGTTCATCCTGGCGGCCGCCGTGCTCGTGGGTGCCTTCGCCCAGCCGGTGATGACCGAGAAGGTCCCGTCGGAGCGGTCGACCATCGTGCTGGCCATCGACACGTCGCTGTCCATGGCCGCCACCGACGTGTCGCCGAACCGGATCGAGGCCGCGCAGGCCGCGGCCAAGGAGTTCATCGACAAGCTGCCGGACCAGCTCAACGTCGGCCTGATCAGCTTCGCCGGCAGCGCGCAGCTGCTGGTCCCGCCCACCCAGGACCACGCCAAGGTCAACCAGGCGATCGACGGGCTCGAGCTGGACAAGTCCACCGCCATCGGCGACGCCACCAAGCTCGCCGTCCAGGTGATCGAGGACCAGGCCCGCGGCACCGACGGCAAGAAGGTCGACGGCGCGGTCGTGCTGATGTCCGACGGCGAGACCACGGTCGGCCTGCCCACCGCGGACGCCATCCCGATCGCGAAGGATGCGGGCGTCGCGGTGTCGACGATCGCCTACGGCACCCAGGACGGCGAGATCACGGTCGACACCGATGGCGACGGCGTGGGCCAGCGGACGCGTGTCCCGGTCAACGTCGAGGAGTTGCGCGGCCTGGCCGAGGGCACGGGCGGCACCGCCTACACGGCGGAGTCCGCCCAGGACCTGCGCTCGGTGTACTCGGAGCTCGGCTCCACGATCGGCTACGACGAGAAGTCCCAGGACGTGACCTACCGCTTCGTCGGCCTCGGCCTGGTGCTGCTGCTGGTCGCGGCCGGCTTCTCACTCCGCTGGTTCAGCCGCCTCCCCTGAACCCGGGTCGTCTCGCGCCCAGATCGGGCGCGATGCGTCCCGAGTCCGGCGCCGATCGCAGACGTCCTGAACCCGGGTCGTCTCGCGCCCAGATCGGGCGCGATGCGTCCCGAGTCCAGGGC
>JAEZAI010000294.1 GCA_023427825.1 Actinomycetes bacterium | reverse complement strand
CTCAGCCCGAACCGTCGACGCACCGGCTCCCCGCCGTCCGCGGGCGGCGTGGCCGGCCGGGCGGCCCACGGCACCACGTGGAGCCGGTCCTCGGCGAACCCGTGGGCCAGGCAGTCCCGGGCCACGGCGTCCGACGGGACGACGACCGCGTCGGCGCGGACCCGGATGCGCTGCAGCGCCGGCGCCATCAGCCGCACGCCTCGGCGGGTGAACCACTCGGGCCGGCTGAGCGGGAACAGGTCGTGCACGGTGGCGACGAGCGGGGCGCCGGAGCGGGGCGGGCCCATCGGCACCGTGAGGTGCACCACGTCGACACCGCCCAGCTCGGGACCGGCGGCCGCCTCGACCGACGGCCGGCCGAGCCGGTCCCACGAGTCGTAGAGCACCTTGACCGGCAGCGGCAGCGCCACGAGCGGCACCGACGGAGGGATCGACGGCGTCATCGCCGGCACCCCACGGGCCCCCACGCCCACGAGGCGGAGGTCGGGCCGCGCCGCGAGCGACGTCAGCAGCTCCAGCACCGAGGTGGCCGTCCCGCCCGGGACGCGGTGCCACAGCTGCGTGAGCGTGACCGCGACCCGCGCTCCGGCGCCGGTGGGGCGCGGCGAGGTCGGGGCGTCGGGAGGCACGGCGTGCAGTCTCCCGCGCCGGCGGAGCGTCGCGGCGCACCTGCGGGCGGTGGCCGCCGCCGCGAGGTCGCGGGAGCGATGGCGTAGCTTGTGGGGCCGATGGCCGATGAACCGGTGAGCGAATTCTGGCGGGACCGGCACGTCCTGGTGACCGGCGGCAGGGGCTTCCTGGGCTCCGCCGTGGTCCGGGCGCTGCAGGCCCGGGGCGCCGGTCGGGTCACGGCCCCCACGTCCGAGGACTACGACCTGCGGCGGCGTGAGGACGCGGACGCCATGATCGACGAGCACCGGCCCGACCTGGTCGTGCACCTGGCGGCCAAGGTCGGCGGCATCGGCGCCAACATGGAGCGTCCGTCGGACCTCTACATGGACAACCTGCTGATGGGCACCTACGTGCTCGACGCCACCCTGCGGGCCGGCACGACCAAGACCGTGATGATCGGGACGATCTGCTCGTACCCCAAGTTCACGCCGGTGCCGTTCAGCGAGGACTCGCTCTGGCACGGCTACCCCGAGGAGACCAACGCCCCCTACGGCGTGGCCAAGCTCGCCCAGCTGACCCAGCTCCAGGCCAACCGCGACCAGTACGGGCAGTCGGCGGTGTACCTGATGCCGACCAACCTCTACGGGCCCGGCGACAAGTTCAACCCCGCCGTCAGCCACGTGATCCCGGCGCTCATCAAGAAGTGCGTGGACGCCAAGGAGTCGGGCGCGGACCACATCGAGGTCTGGGGCACCGGCACCGCCTCGCGCGAGTTCCTGTACGTCGACGACGCCGCGGACGCCATCGTGCTGGCCTCGGAGCTCTACGACGACGGCGACCCGGTCAACCTGGGCACCGACGAGGAGATGCCGATCCGGGACCTGGTCGGGATCATCACCGAGCTGGTCGGCTTCGAGGGCGAGGTCCGCTGGGACACCTCACGGCCCGACGGTCAGCCCCGGCGCCGGGTCGACCCCAGCCGGGCCAAGCGCTGCTTCGGCTTCGAGGCCTCCGTCCCGTTCCGGGAGGGCCTGCGCCGCACGATCGACTGGTACCTCGCCCACCGCGACGAGGCCGAGGCCCGCACCTCCTAGGCCCGCTGCTCCGAACTCGGGTCGCATCGCGCCCGTCTGCGGCGCCAGATGTCCCGAGCTCCGGGGCCGGCGCTCCCGCCCTGAACTCGGGTCGCATCGCACCCGCATTCGGCGCGAGACGTCCCGAGCACCGGACCTGAACTCGGGTCGCGTCGCGCCCACATGGGGCGCCAGACGTCCCGAGCTCCGGGGTCGGCGCTCCCGCCCTGAACTCGGGTCGCATCGCACCCGTATGCGGCGCGAGACGTCCCGAGAACGGGGCGGCTCAGTGGCAGGCGGCGGCCTTCTCGGGGTCCGTCGGCACGATCCCGGGCGGGGCCGCGTCGGCCGGCGCGCCCTCGAGGATCGTGGTGGTCGTGACCGTGTCCACCGTGGTGCCGGGCTCGGTGGTGGTCGTGACGTCCTCGTCGGCGGGCGGGGCGGTCGTGGCCAGCCCCGGGGGCAGCTGGTCGACCGGGAGGGCGTCGGGCCGGACCGTGGGGACGTCGTTGCCGAGGTTCAGGACCACGCGGAAGCCGATGATGTCCTCGTCCTCGACGAGCTTCGGGATCGTGCCGAGGTGGCGCGCCAGCAGGACCGCGGCCTCCCGCCCGACCGGCCCGTAAGTGATCGTCGTGGCGCTCGATGCGCCGCGCACCTCGACCGGCTCGGCGTCGAAGCCGACCTGGTCGAGCTGGTCGGACACGGCGGTCAGCGCCGCGGCGTTCTTGGAGGAGCCCCGGACGTCGACGATCACGGTGTCGGGCTGCAGGTCGTCCCCGCCGCTCGCCCAGAACGGCACCAGCCGGGGCAGGGCCTCGTCCCAGATGACGTCCTGGTAGGCCACGCCGTCCCGGGGCGCCGCCTCGGTGGGGACCTGCTCGGTGATCAGGTCGTCGGGGTTGAAGGACCGGAACTGGTTGATCAGGTCCAGGATCGTGCCCACGTTGAGGGTGTCGTCGAGCACCACGGCGTTCGACGCGGCGTCGATCATGCCGGTGGCCGTGCTCGGGTTGCGGATGCCCTGGTCCGAGGCCCGGCGCATGGCGCGCTTGATGAAGTCCTGCTGGCGGCTGATCCGGCCCAGGTCACCGGTGCCGTCGGTCTTCCACTTCTTGCCGTCCTGGAACTCGAAGTGGCGGCTGCGCGCGTAGGCGAGCGACTGGGCGGGGTCGAGCATCTTGCAGCCCGGCGTGTCCACGTACAGGCCGGTCGTGCGGTCCCGCACCGGCGTCGTGAAGTAGACGGGCACGCCGCCGAGGACCTCGACCAGGTCCTTGAACGCTGCGAAGTCGACCTCGACGTAGTTGTCGATCGAGATGCCGAAGTTGCGCTTGATCGTCTGGACGAGCGTCTTGGGGCCCTGCGGTCCGCCGATCGCGGCGTTGATGCGCTGCATGGACCCGCTCGGCAGCTCCACGCGGGTGTCCCTCGGGATCGACAGCAGCCGGGCCGTGCCGTCCTTGGGGTTCACCCGCAGGATCATGATGACGTCCGCCAGGTTCTCGCCCTCCAGGCGGCCCTTCACCACGGGGTCGGCCTTGTCGAGGCCCTTGTGGGAGTCGGTGCCGATGATGAGGATGTTGCGCGACTCCTCCACGTCGACCGGGGCCGACAGCGCGCCGCCCACGTCGACCACCGGCACCTGCTCCAGCGTGGTGCGGACCTTGGTGAGCGCACCGGCGACGGCCAGGCACGCGACGACGAGCACGGCGTTGACGCCGATCAGGACGCGCTGCGGCCAGGTGCGCCGGCGGCGGCCCGCACCGCGTGCGCGGCCGTCCGCTCCCTCTGCCGTCCTGCGTGCCACGATCGATCGAACGTAGCAGCGGCCCACCCC
>JAEZAI010000290.1 GCA_023427825.1 Actinomycetes bacterium | reverse complement strand
GGTCCAGACATGGCGCGGCGATGCTACGGGGTCGACGGCCCGCCGCCGCGGTCCTCGTCGTGGACGTCGGGCTCCCACGCGTCGTCGAGCAGGAGCCGGCGGGCCTCCGGGTGCGCCCGGAACATGTCGAGGACAGCGTCGGCCGAGTGCCCGCCGAACCGCGTGGCGGCGCCGACCCGCAGGCGACGACGGTGCCCCCGGATGCGCACGTCGACTGCGGTCACCGGACCGCGTCGCAGGACGACCAGCGACTCGACGCGGTCCCAGTCGACGGCGAACGACGTGACCAGGTTGCGGCACCGCAGGTCGTGCGGGCGGAGCTCGGTCCACTGCCGCAGGGCCCGCCAGCCGAGCCAGCAGCCGAACACGATCGTGACGATAGCGATGATCCACGGCGACGCCGGGTCGTCGGGTCCCGAGGCGAGCCCGTCCCGCGCTGCCCGCCAGGCGACCAGGCCGATCGCCACCACCGGCGCCGCCACCGACAGCGCCCGGGCCGGTGCACCTGGACGGATCTCGATCACCGCGACGTCGTCCACGGTCATTCCGCCTTCGCGGCGCGGCGCAGCGCTCGGGCCTGGCGCAGCGGGTGCCGCGGCACGGGGACCACGCGGTCCGACGACCACGGCGCCACCGGAGGTTCGACCATGGCGCACAGACCGAGCAGCGCCATGTCGTAGTTCACCCGCCAGCCGGCGAAGTCGCGCCACGCCTGGTCGCGGTCGGCGACCATCGGCAGTCCCGTCCGCTCCAGCTCCTCCCACACCTCGTCGAACTCGGACCGGGAGATCGAGATCGGGTCGTCGGGCGCCGGGTCGGCGTCGTACGGGATCAGGAACTGGTCCGCCACCTCCCGGAGGCAGAGGAACCCGGACCGGATGCACAACGCGGCGGCGGAGCTGCGCGGCACGTCGACCGCGGCCTGGTAGAAGGACGCCGAGTCGAGCAGGCACCCGGCCGCAGTCAGCCACGAGCGGTCGTCACCGGAGCGGAAGTAGACGAGGGCCGGATACGACGTGTGGGTCTCCTCGACCGCGGCGAACCACTGCTCCCACGACTCCCAGGTGTCGTCCAACTTGATCAGGCCCCGGATCCGCTGCATCCGGGCGAGGAACGTGTCGACCGTGGGCGGCTCGCCGGCCCGGCTCGCCATCTGCGCGACGAGCTGCTCCCGCTGGGAGTACGCGGCGTAGATCGCCGGGAGGAACGAGATCAGCAGTCCGACCAGCCCCAGGCCGATGAACGCCTCGACGACCTCCACGAGCCGGGCCGGCGCGGGATCTGCGGACAGGAAGCCCAGCGTGGTGAGCGACGAGCCCGAGACCTGCAGCGCGTCCAGCCAGCTCAGCTCCCCCACGGCCCAGTGGACGGGCGTGAAGCCGATGATCACGAGCAGTCCCCACGACCCGGCGAGCGCCACCAGCGACAGCGGCGCGTACCGGCGCAGCAGCCGCTCACGTCGGGGTGCAGTGCAACGCCGCAGCCACGGGTCCATCGCCCGGCGCACGGTCAGGAACACGACGGCGGTCAGCACCGGTCGCTCGCCGCGGGGCACGACCACGGTCCGGATGGCCGAGAGGAGCACCGCGCTGACGAGCCACAACCCGAGCACGGCGAGCACGAGCGACATCGCGGCCATGACCAGGTCGGCGGCGTCGGACGCCATCAGCGTGGCGACCGGGACGGCGGCGACGGGGTCCATCGGGCTGCGACGCTACCGTTCGGCCACGTGAGCGCAGCACGGCCGACGGTGACCGAACCCGGCGTATTCCCCGAGTGGGTGTGGGCATCCGGCGAGGAGGGCTCGGACCCGCTCGTGCACCACGACGACCCCGAGGGCCGGCCGGTCACCACGCGGGTCGACGAGCTCGGCGGGAGCGGTCACCTGGACCGGATGGAGGCCGACTGCGCGGACGTCGCCGGCGCCGGCGCCACGGTCCTCCGCTACGGCATGCCGTGGCAGCGCACCGAGGTCGAGCCGGGTGTCTACGACTGGTCGCTCTGGGACCGGGCGCTCGCCGCCGCCGAGGCCGCCGGGCTCGAGGTCGTGGTCGACCTGTGCCACTTCGGCCTGCCCGACCACCTCTGCGGCCCGGACTCGGACCACGCCGGCTTCACCGACCCGGCCTGGGTCGACGCGTTCGTGCGCTACGTCGAGGCGTTCCTGGCCCGCTACCCCGCGCCCCGGTGGTTCACGCCGGTGAACGAGCCGATCACCACCGCGTTCTGCTCGGCCCTGTGGGGTGCGTGGAACGACGGCCTGTCGGGCGAGCACGACTTCGGTCGTGCGCTGGTGCTGTGCGAGCTCGCCGACGCGCTGGCAGCCCAGATCATCCGAGCCGACCGCCCCGCGTCGTTCCCCGGCGCCGAGGCGCTGTCCATCCCCGCCCTCGTCGACCCCTCCAGGGAGGACGAGGCCGAACTGCAGGTGCAGCAGTGGAACGCGGCGTTGGACCTGCGGACCGGGCACCCGCTGGACCCCGGCGCGGAGCCGCTGCTCGACGGCGTCCCGGACGAGTGGCTGGACCGGCTGTCCGCCGTGGCGGATCCCACCGGCATCATCTCCGGCCACGACCTCTACCCCGTGTCCGTCCAGCACTTCGGGGCGCCCGATGCCGTCACCGACCTCACGATCACGGAGCGCATCGACGCCTGGACCACCTTCGCCCGGCGGTGCCACGACCGGTGGGGTCTGCCGATCTGGGTGGCGGAGACGTCCAACCTGGGGCTCGACCCGTCCGACGGACCGGCATGGCTGGACGCGCTGGCGGCCGCGTGCACCGCGCTGCGGTCCGACGGCGTCGACGTCCGCGGCATCTGCTGGTACAGCCGGGGCGACCAGCTCGACTGGGACACGGCCCTCGTGCCGCCGGCCGGGACCGTCACGACCGTCGGGCTGTTCGACATGGACCGGCGCCCACGTCCGGCCCTCGAGACCTTCCGCCGCCTCGCCCGTGCCTGAGCTCGTCGCGCTCGCCCTCGGCGGGCCGGGGTTCGTCGACGCCCTGGTCCGCACCTGGGACGCCGGCGACGCGGTCCTCCCGCTCGACCCGCGCGCGCCGCGGTCGTACACCGAGCGCCTGCTGGCGGCCATGGCGCCCGGCGCCGTCTTCGAGGACGACGGCGAGCGCCGGTCACTGGCCGGCGGCGTGCCGGTGCGGTCCGGCGATGCCGTCGTCGTGGCGTCGTCCGGCACGACCGGCGCCCCCAAGGGCGCGATCCACACCCACGACGGCGTGGCGGCCGCGGCACGGATCACCGCCGCGGGCTGCGCCGTGCACCTCGCCGCTCGAGGGGTCGGGGCCGTCGACGACCACGTCCGGTGGCTCGCCTGCCTGCCGCTCGCCCACGTCGGCGGGTTCTCGGTCGTCACCAGGGCGCTGCTGTCCGGCGCGGAGCTGGAGGTGCACGACGGCGCCGACGCGGGACGCATCGAGGACGCCGGCCGGCGCGGCGCCACCCACGTGTCGCTCGTGCCCACGCTCCTGGGGCGGATCGACCCGTCGCCGTGGCGCGTGATCCTGCTGGGCGGCAGCGCCATCCCGGCCGACCGGCCCTCCAACTCGATCGCGACCTACGGCATGACCGAGACGTTCGGCGGCGTCGTCTACGACGGGCGCCCGCTCGACGCTGTCGGGGTCCGTGCGGTCGACGGCGCGGTCGAGCTGCGGTCCCCCACCCTGCTCCGGGCCTACCGACACGGCGCCGGCCAGGGCCCCGCGGACCCCGACGGCACCCCCGCCACGGGCCCAGGCGGTTGGTACCGCACCGGCGACCTCGGCGCCGTCGACGACGGCGGCGTGCTCACGGTGCTCGGCCGGGCCGACGACCTGATCATCTCGGGCGGGACGAACGTGTGGCCCGCCCCGGTCGAGGACGTGCTGCGTGGCGACCCCGGGGTGGCCGACGTCGCCGTCGTCGGACGCCCCGATCCCGAATGGGGTCAGCGGGTGGTCGCGGTCGTCGTCCCCGCCGATCCGAGTGCGCCGCCCACGCTCGCGGAGCTGCGTGACAGGGTGCGATCCCGGCTGCCCGTCGCGGCCGCACCCAAGGAATTGGAGCTGGTGGACGTGCTCCCACGCACGTCGTTGGGCAAAATCGCGAGGCACCGACTCGTCGACGCCCTCGGTGGGCTCCGTGACGAGCATGCGTCCGTCCACGACGAGGACGCTCGAAAGGCGGGATCCGGCGATGCCGAACGATGAACCTCCGGGAACGGGCGAAGGGACATCCGTGTCGGGATCCGTCAGCTTCGACCACGTGGCGATCGCCGTCCGCCGCCTGACCGACCCCTGGCCGGTCTTCGCCGACGTGCTCGGCGGCACCTACCTGGACCGGGGCATCAACCCCGGCTTCGGCTGGACGCAGATGCGGTTCGCCAACGGGTTCGTCGTCGAGGGCCTCAACCCCGAGCAGACCGACCGGGCCGACTTCCTGACCCGCTTCCTGGATCGCCACGGTCCGGGGCCGCACCACCTGACGTTCAAGGTGCCCGACCTGACCGCCGCGCTCGACGCGCTGCGCGCCGCCGGGTTCGATCCGGTCGACGAGGATCGCAGCGACCCGGCGTGGGCCGAGGCGTTCCTCCGCCCGTCGCAGGCGCACGGCATCGTCGTCCAGCTCGCCCAGGTGGGCCCCCAGCCGCTCCCGGCGCCACCGGAGCCCGAGGGGTTCCCCGAGATGACCTACGACCACCCGGTCGCATCGCTCGGACGGGTGGTGCACGCCGTGGCCGACATCGAAGGGGCGCTCGGGCTGTTCCGCGACCTGCTCGGAGGGCGCGTGATGTCTTCCGGCGCGGCGGTCGACGGCAACCACTGGGTCGAGCTCGGCTGGGACGGGCCCGGTCGGCTCCGGCTGCTCGAGGGCGCGCACGCGGCGATCGCCGAGTGGATCGGCGACCGCCCCGGGCGGCTCCGCCACCTTTTCTTCAACTACGACGAGCCGCGTCTGGTGCCCGGCGCCCGCGAGGTCGCGGAGAACCGGTGGGTCGTCGACGCCGACGACGTGCTCGGGACGCGCCTCGTCCTGGCGTCGAACGCCCGCAGCTGACACCGGGCCCGCCCGACGCCGGCGCAGGTTCCGCCGGGCACGGAACCGCCGCCCTGCGGCACCATGTGGTCGTCCTCCAGGGAAGGGGCTCGGATGGCCGAGGAGCTCGAGACCGGCTGGCGATCCGACACGCCGCCCGGCGACAGCATCGAGTCGGACTTCATCCGGTGCTGGGCCGACCGGATCGCACACTTCGCGGCCGCCGGCGGCGTCCCGATCGTCGACGACGACACGCTCACGGTGCCGGTCTTCTCGACCCGCACCTTCTGGGGCAACCTGGGCGTGCTCCGGCGCCCGGACCGCAGCGTCCATGACATCGTCGACCGTCTCAAGGCGCACCTGCCGGCCGGCGCGCCGATCGCGCTGCTGTCGCCGTGGTCCGGCATCGACCTGACCCGTGCCGGCCTGGTCGACGACGGTCACCCGCCGCTGATGGTCCGTCCCCCGGGGCCTGTCGCCGACACGTGGACGGGACCCGTCGAGGTGGACCTGGTCGAGGTGGTCGACGACGCGGGGCTCGCCGAGTGGGAGCGCACGCTGATCGACGCCTACCCCACGCCCGGCGCCGAGGTGGAGCCGCCGCTCACGCTCTTCCCGGCCGGGATCCTGGGCGGCCGCACCCGCTGCTGGACCGCGTACCGGCACGGCGAGCCGGTCGGCGTGTCCGCGGGCCACGCGTCGGACCGGGTGGTCGAGATCGAGTTCGTGGCCACCATGGAGTCCGCCCGCGGCCGGGGCGTGGGGCGGGCGCTCACGTGGGCGGCCACGCAGATGGACCTGTCGGTCCCGGCGGTGCTCGTGGCGAGCGACCAGGGCCGGTCGGTCTACGAGTCCCTCGGCTTCCTCACCACCCGGCGATGGACGTTCTGGGTGGGTGCCGTCCCCGACTGACGTCCGGTCGTCGGGCAGACCGGGCCTGCTGCTGATCGGGCGGAGCGGCCGGTCCGGGTGCTCAGAGGATCATCCCGCCGTCGACGACGATCGTCGTCCCCGTGATCCAGCTGGACATGTCGCTCGCCAGGAACAGCGCGGCGTCCGCGATGTCGTCGGGCTCACCCAGACGTCGGAGCGGGACGTGCTGGGCGATCGCCTCCTCGTTGTCCTGCCACAGCGCCTTGGCCATGTCGGTCTTGACCAGGCCCGGGCAGATGGCGTTCACGCGGACGCCGGGTGCCAGCTCCTTGGCGAGCGACCGGGTCAGGTGGATGAGCGCGGCCTTGGTCACGTTGTAGTGGCCGATCGACGGCTCCACGGTCAGGCCGCCGATCGACGAGATGTTGATGACGTTGCCGCCGCGCTCCTCCATGGCCCGCCGGTACGCCTCCTGGATCCACACGAACGAGCCGCGGAGGTTCACGTCGTAGGTCTTGTCGAGACGGGGCAGGTCGATGTCGATCATGTTGCCCATGTAGGGGTTGGTCGCGGCGTTGTTGACCAGGATGTCGAGCCCGCCGAGGCGCTCGATGGTGGCGGCCACGCACGACGCCGCCGCGTCGGGATCGCCGGCGTTGGCGGCGAACACCTCGAGCCGGGCGTCGCCGCTCGGCCGCATGCCGCGACGGGCCTCGATCAGGGCCTCCTCCTTGCGCGACGAGAGCATGACCGACGCCCCGCACTCGGCGAACCGGGCGGCGATCGCCCGTCCGATCCCCCGGGACGCCCCGGTCACCAGCGCCACCTTGCCGTCCAGTCGGATCTCCATGCCCGGCGACCGTACCCCTCCGCCCCCGCGTGCTCCCTGCGACCGTCGTCGAACCCGGACGTGCCGAACCCTCCGCCACCTTTGGCAGAGATGCGCACATCGTTGTCCTTGCCGCCACACTTCGGACGGGCGGAGCATGGAGGCATGCACGACGTCCGAGCGCCCGACCGCACGGTGGTCCACGTGGTCGTGGACCGGCTGCACCTGCTCGACCTGGCCGGCCCGGTCGAGGTCTTCCGGACCGCCAACCTGCTGGGCGCATCACCCCGGTACCGCAACGTGGTGGTCAGCCCCGACGGTGCGTCGGTCCGCTCCGACAGCGCGGTCACGGTCCTGCCCGACGCCTCGATCGCCGACGTGCTCGGCGCCCGGCAGCAGCTCCGCGAGGCCGACGGGGCCGAGCACATCCACACGCTCGTGGTCGTCGGCGGTCTGGGCGTACGCGACCACCTGGGCGACCAGGCGGTCCGCGACGGACTCGTCGCACTGGCGGAGCGGGCCGAGCGCGTCACCTCCGTCTGCACCGGCGCACTGCTGATGGCCGACGCCGGGCTCCTCCGTGGCCGCCGCGCCACCACGCACTGGGCCTCGGTGGACGAGCTCGCCGAGCTCTCCCCCACCACGGTGGTGGAGGAGGACCCGATCTACGTGCGCGACGGCCACGTCTGGACCTCGGCCGGCGTGACGTCGGGCATCGACCTGGCCCTCGCGCTCGTCGAGGAGGACCACGGCATCGACCTCGCCCACCAGGTGGCGGCCTGGCTGGTCGTGTTCGCCCAGCGCCCGGGCGGCCAGTCGCAGTTCAGCGCCCGCACCACGGCCCGCCCGGCCCGGCGTCGCGAGCTCCGCGACCTGCAGCACTGGATGGCGGACCACCTGGCCGACGACCTGTCCGTCCCTGCGCTGGCGGAACGGGCCGGCATGAGCGAGCGCACGTTCGCCCGGGCGTTCCGCGACGAGACCGGCACCACGCCGGCCGCCTACGTCGAGTCGCTCCGGCTCGAGGCGGCGCGTCGCCTCCTCGAGACCACCGACCTGACGGTGGCCGGGGTGGCCCGAGAGGTGGGACTGCGCAGCCCCGAACGACTGCACCGCGCCGTGCGCCGCCACCTCGGCACCACCCCCGACCGCTACCGCCAGCACTTCACCCGGACCTGACCCGCCGCACCGAACGACCCGCACCCGGACGACCCGCACCCGGACGACCCGCACCCGAACGAGGAGACCACCATGCCCACCCAGATCGCCCTGGCCCTGTACCCCGACCTGACGCTGCTCGACGTGATCGGCCCCTACCAGGTCCTCACGCTCGTGCCCGACGTGGAGGTCGTGGTGTGCGCGGCCGAGCGCGGGCGCGTCAGCGACGACAACGGCCTGATCCACATCGACGTCGAGCACTCGTTCGAGGACGTGCCGTCCCCCGACGTGGTGCTGGTCGGCGGCGGGTTCGGCACCCGGCGGCTCATGCGGCCCGACACGCCGATCGTCGAGTGGATCCGTGCCGCGGACGCCACCACCACGTGGACCGCCTCGGTCTGCACCGGCTCGCTCCTGCTCGGTGCCGCCGGGTTGCTCGAGGGACGGCGGGCCACGACGCACTGGCACTACTCGGACCTGCTCGAGAGCTTCGGTGCGACCTACACGCCGGAGCGGATCGTCGCCGACGGCAAGTACCTCACCGGCGCCGGCGTGTCGGCCGGCATCGACCTGGCCCTCACCCTCGCCGCCACGCTCGCCGGCGACGACGTCGCCCGGGCCGTGCAGCTCGGCATCGAGTACGACCCTCAGCCGCCGTTCGACGCGGGCAGCCCTTCCAAGGCCGGCCCCGAGCTCGTCGAGCTGGTCGGCGCGGTGAGCGACATGGCCGAGGCCCAGCGCACGGCCTGACGCGCTCGGCTCGGGTCCAGGCCGCTCGCCGCCGATCTTGTACGTGGGCGGTCACATGGCGGTCCGTCCCGTACAAGTTCGACTCGCGACGTCGATCTCGTACGTGGCGGCCCACATGCGTGACCGTGGCGTACAAGTTCGACTGGCAGCACGCGTCGTAGGTTGGCGCGATGCCCAACCGACTCGCGGAGCAGACCAGCCCGTACCTGCGCCAGCATGCGGACAACCCCGTCGACTGGTGGCAGTGGGGCGACGAGGCGTTCGAGCTCGCTCGCTCCACCGACCGGCCGGTCCTGCTCTCGGTGGGCTACTCGTCATGCCACTGGTGCCACGTCATGGCCCACGAGAGCTTCGAGGACGAATCCGTCGCCGCGCTCATCAACGACTGGTTCGTCCCCATCAAGGTGGACCGCGAGGAGCGTCCCGACGTCGACGCCGTCTACATGGAGGCCACGCAGGCCATGACCGGCCACGGCGGGTGGCCCATGACGGTGTTCGCCGACCCCGCGGGCCGCCCGTTCTTCTGCGGCACCTACTTCCCCCCGCAGGCCCGCCAGGGCCAGGTGGGCTTCACGCAGG
>JAEZAI010000231.1 GCA_023427825.1 Actinomycetes bacterium | reverse complement strand
GATCACCTACCACTGGGTCGAGGAAGCGGTGCGCTACGTGGTCAACGACGGCAGCAAGGTCGTGCACGAGGAGACGGTGCCCGTCGGCGGCCGGCCGATGGTCCACGACACGGCCATCACTCCCACGTCGGTGCTGATCTTCGACCTGCCGTGCACCTTCGACCTCGACGCGGCCATGACGGGGGTGCCGTTCCCGTACCGGTGGGATCCCGAGTACCCGGCACGCCTGGGCGTGCTGCCGCTCCTCGGCACGGCCGACCAGGTCCGGTGGGTCGACGTGCCGAGCCGCTACGTCTTCCACCCGCTGAACGCCGTCGACCTGCCCGACGGTCGCGTCGCGGTCGACCTGGTCGTGTGGCCGCGCATGTTCGACACGGACCGGCTCGGTCCGAACGAGGGCTCGTCCACGCTCGAGCGCTGGACGCTGGATCCCGCCACCGGCACCACGACCGTCGACGTGATCGACGGTCGGAGCCAGGAGTTCCCGCGCGGCGACGAGCGCCGCACCGGCGAGACCCTGCGCTACGGCATGACCGTGGGCGGGCGCATCGCGGGCGGGGTCCACCAGCCGCTGCTGTGGCACGACCTGGGCGCCGGCACGACGCTCGAGGTCGACTTCGGCCCGACCAGCGCGGCCCAGGAGTTCGTGCACGTGCCGCGCGACGGCTCGACCACCGAGGACGATGCGTGGCTCCTGGGCTTCGTGTCCGACCGCGCCGAGGGCACGACCGACCTCGTGGTCCTCGCGGCGGACGATCCGACCGGTGGTCCCGTGGCTCGGGTGCACCTGCCCCAGCGAGTGCCGGACGGGTTCCACGGCAACTGGATGCCCGACCCGGCCTGAGTCGGTCGGACGCCCGCCGGAGGTGCGGACCTAGTCAGCCGATGGCGGCCGTCAGACGCCGGCGCGACGACGGTCGTTCTCGGCTCGCCGTGCGCCGAAGTGGGTGCTGAGGTCGACCAGGAAGGCGAAAATCACGATCAGCCAGCCGAACCCGGACACCGAGTCGAACGGGTTCGCCCATGCGATCGCCCACGCCAGCGTGGTCCACGGCAGCAGGAAGAAGCCCAGGATGGGGAAGAGCCAGTTGCCGTCGAACGCCGCCGGGATCTTGTCGGTGAAGATCCACACCAGGAACAGCGCCAGGCGGGGTGAGAGCGCCGAGGCCAGGACGATGAGGCATCCACATCCCATGGACGCACACTAGGGCAGGGTCGCGTCCCCCGTCGTGAGCGTCCACGGCGAACGCCGGCGGCGCAGCAGCACGCCGTGCCGCCGCGTGCGGTTCCGTCGTCGGACGACCGGCCGCACGGCCTCGGGCCGCGTGCGCCGGAGGTCGACCGAGCCCTCCTCGCCGAACGTCGGGCGGCCACCGGCGAGGGCGCCGGGCGGGCCCGCGTCGACGCTGGCCAGGAGCTCGGACATCCACGGGGGCGCGGACGACTCGGTGGTCGTGACGAGCGGGGCGGTCGGGGGCGGCGGCCGGTGGTCACCGAGCGGTTCGGTGCTGAACAGGTCGGTCACGCCCGCCGCGAGGTGCTCGTGTGCGGCGTCGTCGGGCGCGAACACGTCCTGTCGGCCGTGGTCGCGGTCGGTGTGGTCGTGCGCGGTCGTCGCGAAGAGGTTCGGGAGCGCGGTCACGCCAGCCCTCCTACCCACACGATCGCCATCCGACCATGCTGGTTCGTCACATCACCGAGGTCGCGGACCTGAGCGGTGTTCGGCGCCCGCCGGGCCTCGACGGCTCCCCGAGCGAGGCCGCCTCGGACCGTCAGGCGGTGACCTGCTCCAGGTCGTCGTCGTGCACGACGGTGTCGTCGCCAGGCGCGACATCGTCGGCCGACGTCGTGGTCGCCGGGACGGCACCGGGCGAGCCCGCGGCGGCCGCGTCGGCGACGGCGCGGGGTCGTCGGACGCCCCAGATGATGTGCAGCTTCTCGAGCGCGACCAGCACGTACCAGGTGACGTCGATCTCCCACCAACGGATGCCCTGACGGGCCACGTGCTGGTGGCGGTGGTGGTTGTTGTGCCAACCCTCGCCGAGGGTGAGCAGCGCGAGGGCGGGGTTGTTGCGGCTCGTGTCCGTGGTCTCGAAGCGGCGCGAGCCGAACACGTGGGCCAGCGAGTTGATGAGGAACGTCGAGTGCCAGAGCAGCACCGTCGACAGGAAGAAGCCGATCACCAGGCCGGACCACCCGCCGATGAGGAAGCACGCCAGGCCGAGCGCCCACGGACCGATCCAGTCGTGCTTCGAGATCCAGACGATCTCGGGGTACTTCTCGAAGTCCTTCATGGAGCCCTCGGGGCGCGCCGAGGTCTCGTCGCAGAGGATCCAGCCGACGTGGCTCCACCAGAAGCCCTTCAGCGGGGTGTGGGGGTCGTCGATCGTGTCGGCGAACCGGTGGTGGACCCGGTGGTGGCCGGCCCACCAGAGCGGGCCCTTCTGGGCGCACGTCGTGCCGCCGGCGGCGAGGACGAGCTGGAACGCGCGGCTCGTCCGGTACGACTTGTGCGAGAAGTACCGGTGGTAGCCGGCGGTGATGAAGAACATCCGGACCCAGAAGCAGGCCAGGCAGAGGATCACTGCGGTCCACGTGACGCCGGTGAAGATCGCCAGCAGCGGGAGCAGGTGGACCAGGAAGAACGGGATCGAGGTCCGCGGATTGATCCGTCCGTGGGGGAGGCGTTCGGCGCTCAGTTGTCGGGCCTTTCGGGGGGTGCCGGAGCAGCGTCGGGCGGAAGGTGACCCACGGTAACCGGATCGCGACACGAGCGGTGAATCCTCCGCATCCCGCGTGATCGCAGTCTGTGGGGCTCGTCAGGTGCGCCTCTGTACCCGTGCGGATCCGGTCCAGAACCACTTGTGCTTCTGGTCACAAAGTCGTGACGCGATGTTACGAACGTGCGTCATTTCCGTCATACTGTCTCGCCGTCGTCACAAACCGGCGACCGGCCACCCCCAGACCCGACCTCGCGGACAGTGCAGCGAGCCTCGGGAGGCCGGAACGAACGAGGCGGACCACCGGGGCGATGCCCGGCCCGCCGGCACGGATCCCCGGAGGGACCAATGCAGCACATCACGAACGATCTCCGCACGCCCGAGCACGGCACCGTCGCCGCTCGCCGGGACCGACGAACCGGGTCGTCCCGGACCGGTGAGGCCAGTAGTCCCCGGGCATCGGTCGCATCACGCCGTCGCCGTCGTGGCGTCGGCATGCTGGCCGGTGCCGTGGTCGCCCTCTTCCTTCTCACCGGCTGCAACCTGCCGGTCGAGAAGTGGGTCACCGACTTCAACGGTGACGGCCACATCGATCAGTCCGAGATCTCCCGGGCCCAGGCCGAGATCCTGACGGCGATCGCCGCGCAGCGCCGGGCGGTGCAGGCGCACCCGTTCCTGTCCTGCGTGCGGGCCCACGAGTCCGGCGGCAACTACACGGCGCAGAACCCCAGGAGCTCGGCCTCCGGCGCCTACCAGTTCCTGGACAGCACCTGGCGCAACGTCTCGGTCAAGTCCGGCCACCCCGGCTACAGCCGGGCTTCCCACGCCCCGTGGCACGTGCAGGACGCCGTCGCCCTGTGGCTGTACAACAACGGCGGTCGCTCCGCCTGGGCCGGCACCGGCTGCTGAGCCGATCCCATTACCTTCGCTCCATCCACGGCGGCCCCGCGGGGCCGCCGTGGCGCGTCAGCGGACCTCGGGGGAGCGGTCGACTCAGCTGGTGGTCGTGCCGAACAGCAGACCGATGAGGTAGGTCGCTGCGAGCGCGGCAGATCCACCGATGCCGACGCGGAGGGCACCCCGCCAGACCTGGGCGCCACCGAGCCAGGCCGAGAGGCACCCGAGGGCGATCATCCCCACGATCGACGAGGCGGTGATCGCCGGGATGCGGGCCGAACCCTGCACCAGGACCGCGACGCCCAGCGGCACCGCGGCGCCGATCGCGAAGCTCCCGAAGCTGCTCCACGCGGCCTGGAACGGTCGGGCCCGCAGCGTCTCGCTGTGGCCGAGCTCGTCTCGCATGTGGGCGCCGAGCGGATCGTGCGCCATGAGCGCCTCGGCGACCTGCTGGGCGAGGTCTGCGGACAGCCCGCGCTCCTGGTAGATCGACCGCAGCTCGCGGGTCTCCGCCTCGGGGTGGAGCTGGATCTCGCTCTCCTCGATCGCCCGGTCCGCCCGCTCGACATCGAGCTGCGAGCTGACCGAGACGTACTCGCCGAGGCCCATCGAGAGCGCTCCGGCGGTCAGGGCGGCGACGCCTGCGATCAGGAGCGCGTTCGTCGAGGCCCCGGCCCCCGCCACGCCCAGCAGCAACGCACCGGTGGACAGCAGCCCGTCGTTCGCGCCGAGGACCATGGCGCGGATCCAGCCGGCCCGCCCGCTCTTGTGGTCCTCCGGTCGGTGCGCCCTGGGTGGGGTGCGGTGGCGTCCGTCCATCCGTGCGAACCGTAGCGGCAGCCCTCGTCCGCTGGCGGCTGCCGAGCGTCGGCGGGGCCGGGTGCGTCACTGGATAGCCTCCGCAGGATGTCCGACGGCCCCGAGCACGCCCCCTCGACCGACCCTGCGACCGTCGCGTCGGCTGCTGCTCCGGCAGCCGGAACCGTCACGTCCGAACGCGGGCTGACGGCGGCCGAGGTGGCCGAGCGCATCGCCGACGGCCGCGTGAACCACGTCCCGTCCGATCCGTCCCGGACCACCGCGCAGATCCTCCGGGCCAACGTCCTCACCCCCGTCAACGCGATCATCGGCACGCTGCTGGTGCTGATCGTGATCGCCGACGGGATCGGGCCGGACATGCTCTTCGGCGGCGTCATCGTCGCCAACTCGCTCATCGGCACCATCCAGGAGCTCCGGGCCCGCGCTGCGCTCGACCGTCTGGCGGTCCTCAGCACGCCGCACGCGACCGTGATCCGCGACGGCGAGCCGTCGGACCTGGAAGTGGAGCAGGTGGTGGCCGACGACCTGCTCGTGCTCTCGCCCGGCGCGCAGGTGGTCGTGGACGGCGAGGTGGTCTCGAGC
>JAEZAI010000103.1 GCA_023427825.1 Actinomycetes bacterium | reverse complement strand
GAGGTCGAGGGCTCGTACATGTTCTACTCGTCCGGAACGACCGGGCGTCCGAAGGGCATCATGCCGCCGCTCAGCGGGAACCCGTTCGGGAGCGCCACGCCGATCGACCTGCTCCTCCAGATGGCGTACGGCTTCGACGACGACAGCCGCTACCTGTGCCCCGCACCGCTCTACCACGCCGCACCGCTGGGTTGGTCCGTGGCGACGCAGCGGCTCGGCGGCACGGTCGTGCTCATGTCCGGCTTCGACGCCGCCGGCGCGCTCGACACCATCGCGGCGCACCGCGTCACCAAGGCCCAGTTCGTCCCCACCCACTTCGTCCGGATGCTGAAGCTGCCCGACGAGGTGCGGGCCGCCGCCGACGTGTCGTCGCTCGAGACCGTGATCCACGCGGCAGCCCCGTGCCCGATCGAGGTGAAGCAGCGGATGCTCGAGTGGTTCGGGCCGATCGTCCACGAGTACTACGCGGGCAGCGAGGGCAACGGCTTCTGCGCCATCGGGCCCGAGGAGTGGCTCGCCCACCCCGGGAGCGTCGGTCGGCCCCTCGCCGGGGCGGTCCACGTCCTCGACGAGGCCGGCCGGGAGCTGCCACCCGGCGAGGCCGGCCAGGTCTGGTTCGAGAGCGCGACGACCTTCCGGTACCACAAGGACCCCGAGAAGACGGCGGCGACCTTCAACGACCGTGGCTGGTCCACGCTCGGCGACGGCGGCTACGTCGACGAGGAGGGCTTCCTCTACCTCACCGACCGCGTGTCCGACATGATCATCAGCGGCGGCGTCAACATCTACCCGCAGGAGGTCGAGAACGTCCTCGCCCTCCATCCGGGCGTCGGTGACGTCGCCGTCATCGGCGTCCCGCACCCGGAGTGGGGCGAAGAGGTCATGGCCGTCGTCCAGCCGGCCGATCCCCACGCGGACCCGGACGCGCTCGCCGCCGAGCTGGTCGAGCACTGCCGGAACGGTCTGGCCCACTACAAGTGCCCCCGATCGGTCGAGTTCCGCGCCGAGGTCCCCCGCCTGCCCACCGGCAAGCTGCTCCGTCGTCAGCTGCGCAACGAGTACGCCTCGCCGCAGCCGTCCTCGCGCCGCAGCGGTCCTCGCGCCGCCGCCCTCGAGCCGGCGCCGCCCTGGACCGGCGACAGCTAGAGCCGTCGCCCCACGGTGTCCCAGTACCCGTCGCGCAGGTGGCGCTTCATCAGCTTGCCGCCATCGGTGCGGGGCAGCTCCGGCACGAAGTCGACCGAGCGAGGGCACTTGTACGAGGCGAGCCGGTCCCGGCACCACGCCACGAGCTCGTCGGCCAGCTCGTCGGTCGGCTCCACCCCGTCGACCAGCTCCACCACCGCCTTCACCTGCTCTCCCCACTCGGGGTCGGGCACGCCGATGACGGCGACGTCGCCGACACGGGGGTGGACGGCCAGGACGCCTTCGACCTCGGCCGGATAGATGTTGACGCCACCGCTGATGATCAGGTCTTTGGCGCGGTCGCAGAGGAAGAGGAACCCGTCTTCGTCCACGTAGCCCATGTCGCCGATCGTGAAGGCCCGTCCCCGGTGCACCGATCGCGTCAGCTCGGGGTCGCCGCGGTACTGGAACGACGGACCCTCGGGCTCCATGTAGACGTGACCCACCTCGCCGGCGGGGACCTCGTCGCCGTCGTCGTCCAGGACGCGCACGGCCATGCCCCGGATCGGACGGCCCACCGTGCCCGGTCGCTCGAGCCAGTGGTGGGGCTTGGCGATCGTCGCCGCACCCTCCATGCCGCCGTAGGTCTCCCAGATGACGGGCCCCCACCAGTCGAACATCTGCTGCTTGATCTCCTTCGGGCACGGAGCGGCGGCGTGGACGACCACCTCCAGGCTGGAGAGGTCGTACGCGTCGCGGACCTCCGGCGGCAGCCGCAGCAGGCGCACGAACTGGGTGGGGACCATGTAGGCCGTCGTGACCCGGTGGCGCTCGATCAGACGGAGCGCCTCCTCGGCGTCGAACCTGGACATGACCACCAGCGTCTGGCCGACGTTGAGCGCGCCGTGGAAGAAGCTCTGGCAGCCGCCGTGGTGCATGCCGGCCGACACCAGGTGGGCCCCGGTCAGCGGCTGGAAGCGGAACGCACGGCCGAACGCCTTCATGGCGTCGGCGGACAGCGACGGGTCGACATCGGGCGCGTCCCGCCACACGGCCTTCGGCGCGCCGGTCGTGCCCGACGAGTACGGCAGAGGCATCCCCAACCGGCGGTCGGACGGGGCCGAGGTCGGCTGACCTGCGATCAGATCGGTCTGCTCCACGAACCCGGGGATCGGCCCGCCGACCGCGATCCGGTGCGCCACCGTCGTGTCGTCGACCAGTGGACCGAGGCGGTCCGCGAGCTCCGCCGACACCGCGACGGCCACGGCACCGCTGTGGTCGAGGATCGTGCGGATCTCCCCCACCGACAGCGCCGGGTTCAGCGCGATCGACCGGATGCCGCTCTCCTGCGCGGCGAGCTGCCACACCAGGATGTCGATGCCGTTCGGCAGCGCGTAGGCGATGA
>JAEZAI010000083.1 GCA_023427825.1 Actinomycetes bacterium | reverse complement strand
GTGCGGACCGGCCCCTTCTGCGTTCCCCTTGCGACCGAGCAGCTCGCTCAGCTGAGCGTCTCGAGCAGCTTCTTCAGCTCACCGGACGGGTCCTCGGGCACGATGTAGCCCGTCTCGTCGCGGATCTGGTCGAAGTGGTCGCGCACGTCCTCGGCCGAGTGGCCCTCGGCGTACCAGCCGGGCGTGAGGCCGATGAAGTAGCGGGCGACCACGCCGCCGGCCACGGAGTACACCTCGCCGTTCACCGGGCACTCCTCGGAGGCCAGGTAGATGACGGTGGGGGTGACCTCGGACGGCTCGAGCTTGTCGCCGAGCGGGCCGAGCAGGTCCTCGGTCATGCGGGTCTTGGCCACCGGGGCGATCGCGTTGACCTTGATGCCCTTGGACTTGCCCTCGTTGGCGAGCACCCGGGTGAAGCCCACCAGGCCCAGCTTGGCGGCGCCGTAGTTGGCCTGGCCGAAGTTGCCGAGCAGGCCCGAGTTCGAGCTGGTGTTGACCACGCGGCCGTAGCCCTTCTCACGCATGATGAGCCACGCCGGCTGGGTCACGTAGAAGGCGCCGAGCAGGTGCACGCTGATCACGGGCTCGAGCAGCTCGGGCGTCATGTTGTGGAACGTCTTGTCCCGCAGGATGCCGGCGTTGTTGATCACGATGTCGACGGTGCCGAAGGCCTCCACGGCCGAGTCGACGATGGCCTTGCCACCCTCGGGCGTGGCCACCGAGTCGTGGTTGGCGACGGCCTCGCCGCCGGCGGCGACGATCTCGTCGACGACGAGCTGGGCGGCCGAGGCACTCGAGCCCGCTCCGTCAACGGAACCACCCAGGTCGTTGACCACGACCCGCGCGCCGCGACGGGCGAGCTCCAGGGCGTGGGACTTGCCGAGACCGCCACCTGCACCGGTGACGATCGCGACCTTGCCGTCGAAGGTCAGATCACTCATTGAGGTCCTCTCAGGGCGCACGCCCGCGGTGGGTCCGGGGCTCGTTCAGGCGGGCTCACGCTAGGTCCGGAGGGCGACTCCGTCGAAACGCTCGGGCCCAACGCGTCCCGTGCGCCAGGATTTCCTCCACCGGGGGTGTAGGAGTTCCGGTGCCGCCGACGATGGAGGGAGTGGTGGACCGAACCGCGACATCGCCGGCCGATCGGGGCCGGGAGCTCCTGGAGCTGTACGACTCGGCGCTCCCGAGCGTCTACGGCTACCTGGTGCGCCGGTGCGGTTCCGCGCCGCTGGCCGAGGACCTGTCGTCGGAGACGTTCCTGGCCGCCGTCGACGCCGTGCAGCGCGACGCCGTCGCAGACCTCAGCGCCGCGTGGCTGGTGGGGGTGGCCCGGCACAAGCTCGTCGACCACTGGCGCCGCCAGGAACGGGAGGAGCGCAAGCTCGCCCTCGTCGACGCCGAGCCGGTCGAGGACCGGTGGGAGGTCGACCTGGACCGCCTGGTCGCTCTGGACGTCCTGGCGGGTCTCGGCCCGCACCACCGCGCCGCACTGACGTTGCGCTACCTGGACGGCCTGCCCGTCCCCGAGGTGGCGGCGCACCTGGAACGGACCGTCGGCGCCACCGAGGTGCTGCTCGTCCGGGCCCGGCGGGCGTTCCGCGACGCCTACACGGCCGTCACCGACGGCTCCGGCGACAGCTCGGTCGACGGTCCCGACGCCGGCGGCCCCACGACGCGGGAGGAGGCACCGTGACCGACGTCGATCCCCTGGACGCCCTCGGTGGCCGCGACGACCCCGTCGTGCCCGATCCCGAGTTCTCCCGACGGCTCCGCCGCCGGGTGGCGGACGCGCTCGGCCTGCCGGCCGAGGTCCCGCTCACCGACATCCCGACCGTCGAGTTCCCCGACCGGACCGACCTTCCTGACAGGAGCACGATCATGTCCAGCACCACGACCGGCACGACCTCCGGACCCGCTTCCACGACGCCCATCGGCGAGCCGGGGCTCGTCCCGTACCTGGCCGTCCACGACGGACCGGCTGCGCTCGAGTTCTACGGGTCCGCGTTCGGCGCCGAGGTGACCCTGCGCTTCGACGGCGACGACGGCCGGGTCGGCCACGCCGATCTGGTGATCGGCGCCGTCCGGTTCTTCCTCGCCGACGAGTACCCCGACATCGGCGTCGTGTCGCCCCGCACGCTCGGCGGCACGACCGTCACCCTCCACTTGGAGGTGCCCGACGTGGACCGCGCCTTCGCACGGGCGGTGGCTGCCGGGTCCGTCGCTCAGATGGAGCCCGAGGACCAGCCGTACGGTCACCGCCAGGCCACGCTCGTCGACCCGTTCGGCCACCGCTGGATGCTGTCGCAGCGCCTCGAGTCGGTGGGAGCGGAGGACCTGGCCGATCGCATGGCCGAGGAGGGGTTCCGCATCGGTGGCTCCTGGGTGGACGACCCGCTCTCCTCCGCGGCGTCGGGGCGTGCCTCGGTGGTCGCCCGCAACGGCCGGATCTGGCCGGCGATCCAGTCGACCGACGCCCCGGCGCTCATCCGCTTGGCCGTCGACGTGCTCGGGTTCACCGAGCAGATCGTGGTGCCCGGTGACGGCCCCGGCGTGGTGGCGCACAGCCAGCTGGCCTGGCCCGAGGGCGGCGTGGTGCAGATCAGCTCGGCGGCCCGGGACGGGAACCCGTTCTCGGAGCAGCCCCCGGGCAGCGGCAGCATCTACGTCGTCACCGACGATCCCCTCGCCGTCTACGAGCGCTGCGTGGCCGCCGGCCTGGAGATCGTCCGGGAGCCCGAGACCCCCGACTACGACCCCGGCGGCTCCGGCTTCGCCCTGCGCGATCCCGACGGCAACCTCTGGTCGTTCGGCACCTACGCCGGGGAGTGACCACCCTCCGGGACACCGGCACCACCGCCGGTGTCCCGGGGGAGATCTACCCGGCGTCGCGGTGCCGGCCCGGTGGGGGTGT
>JAEZAI010000610.1 GCA_023427825.1 Actinomycetes bacterium | reverse complement strand
GCTCCCCGTGCACTACAACCACCGCGCCGGCGGCGGTGCGAGCGCCTTCTGGGGCGACTACACGGACTCGCCCACCTCGCCGCTGCACCCGTTCGGGTTCGGGCTCTCCACCACGAGCTGCTCGTGGTCGGAGCTCGAGGTCCGCGCCGGTTCGACCACCACGCCCACGACGATCTCCGTGACCGTCTCCAACACGGGCGACCGCGAGGGCGTGGAGGTGGTGCCGCTGTTCGTCCACGACGAGTCCGCGTCGGTGGCACGGCCCGACCGCCAGCTGGTCGGGTTCGCCCGTGTGGCGCTGCCCGTCGGCGAGTCGCGGCGAGTGACCTTCACGCTGCACCCGTCACGACTGGCGTTCTTCGACGACAGCTTCGACTTCGTGTGCGAGCCCGGCGCGTTCCGAGCCGAGGTCGGCGGCTGGGCCGGCGCCCCCGCGCGCACCGCCACCTTCGACCTCCCTGGGGAGGTGCAGGAGTACCGACAGGTGCAGGTGGTGGCGACCGCGGTCGCAGTGGCCGAGGTCTGACGTCCCGCCTCCTCGCCACCGTCGTCAGGAAGCCTCGCGACACCCTCGGAAGCGCCGTGCGTGACCGGTCCGCCGCGCCCCGTCGACGCGATCGGGGCGATCGTGTGTCGGTCCGGTGAATTCGCCGTCGCGGACTACCGCGTCGAAGTCCCGTCACGTACCTTTCGCTCCGCGGGCGGCTGCGGGGCCGTCCAGGAGGGTTGGGGAAGATCCATGCGTCGAGTGATCGCAGCAGCCGTCGTCGTCGGAGTCGCCGCCGTGGTGGTCACGGCGTGCCAGACCCAAGCGGTGATGTGGGAGCCGTGTGCGAAGGCGGCCGACGGCAACCCGTGGGGCACGGACGGTGCGTACGTGCTCGCGTGCAACGACGGCATCTGGCAGCCGGTGATGACGGTCGGCGAGTACCTGCGCCTGACCCGTGGCGAGAAGTTCGAGATCGCGCCGGTGCCCACGCGTCCCGGCACCGGCGGACCGGACGTGGTGGTCCAGCCGACCACGCCGCCCACCCCACCGCCGACGACCCCTCCGACCACCGTGCCGCCGACCACCACCGTGCCGCCCGGCACCCGGGCCGTCGACCAGTCCAACGCCGCCGCCACCATCGGCGACGGGCTGATGACCTGCGACAACGAGTACACGAGGGCGCAGGTGTTCACCGCCGGTCGGACCGGCACGCTCGACGGCGTCTCGCTGCGCACGAGCGGCTCGGTCGCCGCGACCGTCCAGATCCGGAGGGTCGCCCTCGACGGCTCGCCGACCGGCGCGCAGATCGGATCGGGCACCTACCGCGGCGGCTCCGGGGCGCAGTGGACCGAGGTCTCGCTGTCCAGCCCTGCAGCGGTGGAGGCCGGTTCGGTGTACGCCGCGGTCATCTCCACCGCCAGCGGCTGCACCGGCGAGTGGTCGGTCGCCGTGACCGCCGACGCCTACGCCGGCGGCACGTCGTTCTACCGGGTGCCCGAGAACCCGGCGTTCGTGGCCACCGGCGAGGACCTGGCGTTCCGCACCTGGGTCCGCTGACGCCCGCGTCGCACGGCCGCCGGCGGGCGACCGCGTCGTGGCTCGTCCGGGCCGTCAGTCCAGGCCCAGCACCCGCCGGGCGTTGCCCCGGAGGAACTTGGGCCACACCTCTTCCTTGAGCGGCACGTGGGGCAGGTCGCGGAAGATGCGCTCGAGCGTCAGTCCCATGGGGAAGTAGCCGCCGTAGATGACCTTGTCGGCGCCGCGGGTGTTGGCGTAGTCGATGATCGCCTTGGGGTAGTACCGGGGCGCGAACGCCGAGGTGGAGTAGTAGAGGTTCGGCCACTTCAGCATGAGCTTCACCGCGAGCGCTTCCCACGGCTCTGCACCGTGGCGCATCACGACGGTCAGCTCGGGGAAGAACCAGCAGACCTCGTCGAGGTGCTCCACCTTCTGGCACGCCATCGGTACGCGCGGGCCGGGCACGCCGACGCACATGAAGATGGGGATGCCGAGCTCGCAGCACTTGGCGTAGACGGGGTACCAGCGCTTGTCGTCGATCGGCACCTGCGGTGAACATCCGGCGGGGAATGCGGCGACGGCGCGCAGGCCCACGGTCTCGTAGGTCCGCACGATCTTCTCGACGGCCTTCATGCCCTCGTTCGGGTCGACACCCATGGACGGGAGGAACCGATCGGGGTGGTTCTTGAGCGCGCGGTGCTGGTCCTCGGAGCCCGATCCGATGAGCGCGGTCTCGATGCCGTAGTGGTCCATCAGCGCCATCGCGTGGTCCACGGGGTCCGTCTCCTCGACCGCCGCGTGGGGAACGTCCTTGAACATGTACTCGACCGGGAACTCGAAGCTCTCCTGCGAGTCCTTGTCCCGCAGCTGCGGCGAGAGGAACTCGTAGACCTTGCGGATGTCCGCGAACGGCAGGTCGAACATCGTGTCGACGATGCCGAGCCCGCTGGGCCATGGGGTGTCCCCCAGCGGCTCCACCCCGGCTGCTGCGTTCACGTCGTCGGCCATCGGGCCAAGCTACCCGGAAGTGGAACCCGGTTCTAGTTCTCCGGTCCGCCGGTGCCCCGTCCCGGGCGTCGGTACGGTGACCGACCATGCAGGGTGATGCGCTGCGCGACTGGGCGGCCCGTCTGGCACCGCGGTGGCAGGGGCCCGTGCTCGCGGCGGTCGCCGCGCGGGAGCGGTTCGCCACCGTGGTGGCTCGCACCGCCGCCGGCCCCACCCACGACCGGCTGGCCGAGCTGCTGCCGACGATCGACGCCGCGGTCCAACAGGTTGCGGACGCCACGTACAGGGCGGTCCAGGCGCAGGAGCTCGCCCAGGTGCTCGATCCGACGACCGCCACCGATGAGCTCAAGGCGGCGCGGCGGGATCTGGACGCCCTGCGTCGGGGCGGCGCTGACA
>JAEZAI010000566.1 GCA_023427825.1 Actinomycetes bacterium | reverse complement strand
CCCTCGTCGACGACGGGCGCGACCCCGTCGGGGGCCAGTCGCTCGGCCGTGCCGATCACGTCCACGTCCAGCAGGGCGTCGCCCACGACCACGAGTCGTGCCACGTCAGGCCGCCCCGCCGAGCACGTGCTCGTCCTCGAGCGTGCGCCGGTACGCGTCGAGCGTGGCCCGTGCGCCGCCGGCCCACCTGAAGCGCTCCGCGACCCGCTCGGCGCCGGCACGTCCGAGCCGTCGGCGCAGCGCAGGGTCGCGCAGGCGGGCCAACGCCGCCGCGATGCCGTCCACGTCCCGCGGTCGCACGTGCAGGCCCGTTCCCTCGTGGACGACCGTGTCCAACATGCCGCCCACCCCGCTGGCCACGACGGGAACGCCGGACGCCATCGCCTCGAGCGGCACGATGCCGAAGGGCTCGTACCACGGCGTGCAGGCGACCACGTCCGCGGTGCGCATCAGGTCCGCCATCGCCGCCCGTCCCACGCGTCCCACGAACCGGACCCGTCCGGCGCAGCCCAGCGCACGGGCCAGCGCAGCCAGGTGGAGCAGCTCGGGGTCCTCGGCGAGCTGGTCGCCCGACGGGCCACCCGCCACCACCAGGTCGACGTCGGGCAGCGTCGACACCGCGGCGATGAGGTCCGCCACGCCCTTGCGCGGGACGGGGCGGCCGGCGGCCAGCACCCGCAGCCCACGCGTCGGCCAGCGCATGACCGGTCCGTGCGGGCGGAAGGCGCGTTCGTCGACGCCGCACGGCACCACGCGGACGCGCTCGGGCCGGGCGCCCTGTTCGATGAGCTCCCGGCGCTCGTCGGTGCACGTGGCGATCACCGAGGCGCACTCGTCCAGCAGCCGCCGCTCCAGGCCGATCCGCTCGGGCGGGCTGGTGTCGTCGGAGCCCTGGTGCCGTCGCTTGACCGCGCCGAGGGCGTGGAACGTCTGCACCACCGGGAGGTGGAGCGGCGCCGCTGCGGCCACCGCCGCGAGCCCGCTCATCCAGAAGTGGGCGTGCACCAGGGCCGGCGGTCGCGTCCGCAGGCCGGCGGCCACGCCCCGGGCCCGCGCGGGCATGTGCGGCAGGAGCTCGTCCTTGGGGACGCGTGCGGGCGGGCCGGCGTCGACGTGGTGGACGAGCACCCCGGGCGCGAACGCGACCGTCGCCGGCAGGTCGGGGTCGTCGCGCCGCGTGTAGACGTCCACCTCCACGCCGAGCTGCGCCAGGTGGCGGGCCAGCTCGCCGACGTGGACGTTCTGTCCGCCGGCGTCGACACCGCCCAGCACGGCGAGCGGGCTGGCGTGCTCGGAGACCATGGCGACGCGCCGGGCGCCGGGGCCGAGGGTGCTGGTTCGGACGGTCACGGTGCGGCCCTAACCCGATCCCCTTCCTGTAGACCAGCGCCGCGGAGAACCGCTTCTCGGCCGGCCGCCTCGGGGAAGGGGAACGGCGTGCCCGCTCCCACCCAGACCGCCGCCCGGGGCACCGGGTTGTCGCGTCGAGCCACGCAGCGCACGCTCGTCGTCCGGAGCGACAACGTGGGCGACGTGCTGCTGAGCGGGCCAGCGGTGCGGGCGGTCGCGACCGGCTCCGAGGTGGTCTACGTGGCGTCGCCGCGAGGCGTGCCCGCCGCTCGTCTGCTGCCGGGGGTGACCGCGACGATCACGTTCGACGCACCGTGGATCGCGGCGGACCCGCCGCCGGTCTCCTCCGCCGCGGTCGACCGGTTCGTCTCGTCCGTCCGCGCCGCCGATGTCGACCGGGCCGTGGTCCTCACGTCGTTCCACCAGAGCCCGCTGCCCATGGCGCTCCTGCTGCGGCTGGCCGGCGTGGGCCGCATCGAGGCGATCTCCGACGACTATCCGGGCTCGCTGCTCGACCTCCGCCACCGGGTCGCGGACGACGTGCACGAGGTCCTCCGGGCGCTGTCGCTGGTGGAGGCCGGCGGCGACCGGCTCCCGGCCACCGACGACGGCCGCCTCCGCGTCGACGTCCGCCCCGGCGCCCGCGACCCCGATCTTGTGATCGTCCACCCCGGGGCGTCGGTCCCGGCCCGGACCCTGGGACCGGCGACGTTCGCGGAGGCGGCGCGCGAGCTCGTCCGGCGCGGCCGGCGTGTGCTGGTCACCGGGTCGGCGTCCGAGTCGGCGCTGGTCGAGGACATCGGCCGTGACGTCCCGGGGGTCGAGCTCGCCGCCGGCACGTACGACCTCCGGGGGCTCGCGGCGGCGATCGGCGGAGCGGCAGCGGTCGTCGTCGGCAACACCGGCCCGGCCCACCTCGCCGCCGCCATGGGGACGCCGGTGGTCTCGGCCTTCCCGCCGACCGTGCCGTGGGTGAGGAGGCGACCGTGGGGCGTGCCGACCGAGCGTCTCGGTGACCAGGACGTCGACTGCGCCGGCTGTCGCGCCCGCTCCTGTCCGTGGCCGGCGCAGCGGTGCCTGGACGGCATCGACGGGGCTGCGGTCGCCGACGCCGTCGACCGGCTGCTGGAGCGGGACCGTGTCGCCGCCTGACCCGGTCCGGGCCCGTCCGCTGGTGGACCTCGTGCTCTTCGATCGCGACGGCACGCTGGTGCACGACGTGCCCTACAACGGTGATCCCGACCTCGTCCGGCCCGTGCGCGGGGCCGCCGAGGCGCTCGATCTGGCCCGCCGTCACCTGCGGGTGGGGATCGTGACCAACCAGAGCGGCGTGGCCGACGGCCGCCTCACGGCCGACCAGGTTCGTGCGGTCAACCGTCGCGTCGACGAGCTGCTCGGTCCGTTCGACGTGGTGCGCTGGTGCCCGCACGACCGGCGAGGCGGGTGCGGGTGTCGCAAGCCCGAGCCCGGCATGGTGGTCGCAGCCGCACACGACGTGGGGGTCCGGCCCGGCCGGGTCGCCGTCGTGGGCGACATCCTGGGCGACGTGCAGGCGGCGAGGGCAGCGGGCGGGATCGGCGTGCTCGTGCCCAACTCGCGGACGCGGGCCGCCGAGCTGGCGGAGGCGGATCTGG
Organism: Actinomycetes bacterium; assembly: GCA_023427825.1. Lineage (GTDB taxonomy): Bacteria > Actinomycetota > Acidimicrobiia > Acidimicrobiales > Microtrichaceae > Dermatobacter. Next base: position 89 of record JAEZAI010000566.1, on the reverse strand, counting down.
TGGCGACCGACGTGTCCGCCGCGATCCGGTTCCTGCTCGGACCCGCGGCCGCGTCGCCGTCGTGACGGCCCCGTCGCGTCCTGCAGGCG
>JAEZAI010000501.1 GCA_023427825.1 Actinomycetes bacterium | reverse complement strand
GGAGCGGATGGTGCGGGCGATCCGGGACCGGAGCACCGGCGACCGCGGCGCGAGGTTCACGGCGACGACGAGGCGGCCGGCAGGGGCACCGATCCGTCCCACGTCGTGCACCAGTCGGACCGCGTCGTGCGTGCCCTTCATGTCGCAGCGGCTCACGACCACCATCGCGTCGCACGACCGCACCACCGCCAGCGCGGCGGCATGACGGTCCTCGATGTCGGACGACCCGGTCTCGGCCTCGGTCTCCAGGTCGCCCTCCAGGTCGACGACCACCGCCTCGTGCGTGCGGCGCAGCCCGTCGAACGCCGCCTCGACGGCTCGGGGCCGGAGGCCCGCCCAGTCGCGGGGACGGCGCATCCCCAGCACCAGCCGGTAGCCGCGGGGCGTCGGGAACTCGAGCGCCCGCACCTCGTCGGGGTCGGGTTCGTCCGAACGATGCAGGTCGACCAGCTCCGGGAAGCCGGGGATCACGTCGCCGACGTCGTGGTACATCGCCAGGTCGGACCGGCGGCAACCGTCGACGAGCACCGTGTCCGCGCCCTCCGCGGCGACGGCCTGCGCCAGCGCCATGGCGATCGTCGACGTGCCCGCGCCACCCGGCCCGATCACGCCGATCAGCGTCCCGCGAGCGACCTCGTCCGTCAGCTCCACCCGGGCCGCCCGGTGGTCCTCCGGCGCGACCCGGCGGGCGTGGCGTTCGAGCGCCTCGACCAGTTCTTCCCGCCCGAAGTCGGGATCGAGTCGCGCTGCGCAGCCGAGCGCCTCCCAGTCCCGAACGTCCGCGGCGCCGACGAGGATGGTGGGGACGCCCGAGCGGTCGGCCTCCGCCACCAGATCGCGATCGAACCGGGGCAGCTCGGCGTCGACCAGCAGCACCGAGGCCGCACGCCCGGCGCCGACCACCGCCCGGGCCTCCTCGGCGGTGAGGCACTTCACGAAGTCGACCGGTGCCGCGCCGGCGGTCGCCCAACGGGCCAGCTCGCCGAACCAGCGGCTTCGTGAGCGAGCTAGGCCGACGACCACGAAGCGCTCAGCCACGGGCCGCACCCGTGTCGGTCCCGGGCTGGGGGAGCACCAAGGTCAGCTGCGACCTGACCGACGCATCGACGACTGCCGCGGCGGCGTCTGCGTCGGCGAGGGCCAGGCGCACGGCGGTGCCGTCGGTCGAGCCGAGCCCGTCGTCGCCCTCGTCGATCGCGACGACGAGGACGTCGACAGCGAGCACCGACGTGCCGGCTCCGTCGGGATCCGTGGCCAGCAGGTCCACCCGGCTGCCGGCGTGGACGACACCGTCGAGCGCCCTGGCCCGGTCGATCTCGACGGGGACGATCACCGAACCGGGCGCCGGGGTCGCATCGGCGTCGCCCACGTCGTCCGGCCGGAGCAGGTCCATCCCGCTCAGGTCGTGGACCACCACGGACCCGATCACCCCGTCGGCCCGGTCCGCCGGGCCCGCCCGGGTGCCGGCGGGGCGGTCGACCGCGACGGTGCCGAGGTCCGACGGGGACAGGACGGTGCCTGCCGGGACGTCCTCGGTGACGACCACGTAGCGGGTGGACGGCGGTGCGGACGCGGATCGGTGGGCGGCCAGCACGCCGGCCGCGGCCAGCACGACCAGCACCGATCCGATCACCGCCCGGCCGCTCGGCAGACCCCGGACGTGATCGAGGCGCGCGGTGGACGGCGCAGCCCTGCCCAGCACGGACGTCACGAGTCCCTCCCTCCATCCGCCCGTCGATCCGGACGGCTCCCAGCCCCGAGAACAGCGCCGGGGTGCTCAGAGTGTTACGGGATCACCGGGAAGGAAGTCAAGAGTTAGGAAACCACATGAAAAATGGTGAACGAAGATCAATGAAGTGTCATGCGATTCCACCAACGGCGACGAGGAGGTAGCTGGTTGCCGATGTCGCAGGGTCCGCGTACCTTCACTCAAGTGAGCACGGCGGACATCGAATGGCTCAACACTGCGGAGACGGCCCGGCGGTTGGGCGTGACCCCGCGGACCCTGTACCGGTTCATCGACGACGGCCAGTTGCCGGCCTACCGGTTCGGCCGCGTGATCCGGCTCAAGGAGACGGAGGTGGCGGACTTCATCGAGCGCTGCCGCATCGTCCCGGGCTCGCTCGACGCCGGTGATCCCGACGCCGACCCGGCGTCCCTCGAGGACGCGGCCGACGCCTGAACGCAGCCCGCTCGGCCGTTCGGACCCGGGCCGTGTGAACCCTGCCGCACTGGGCATCTCTTCCCTTGTCCGGCGCCTGATGCGGTCGTAGCGTCCGAGGTGCGAATCGAGCTGGGCGCGCCGCATGGTCGCGGCATGGTCCCGCTCGCGAGGGAGGGAAGACCATGTCGGAGAGCTTGGACCGGCGGACGTTCCTGTTGACGTCCGGCCTGGTCGCTGCCGGCGCCGCGCTCGTGGGTCCGGCGCGTGATGCGTTCGCCGCCGTGGCGGGGCCCGGGCCGTACGGCGCGCTCCAGGCCGCGGACGCCAACGGGCTGCAGCTGCCCGCCGGCTTCACCAGCCGGATCATCGGTCGCACCGGCACGAACGTGTCCGGCACGTCCTACTCGTGGCACGGCGCGCCCGACGGCGGCGCCTGCTTCCCGGCCACCGGCGGCGGCTGGGTCTACGTCTCCAACTCCGAGGTCGGCGGCGCGGCGGGCGGCGCCTCGGCCATGAAGTTCGCCTCCGACAGCTCGATCACCGGCGCGTACCGGATCCTCGGCGGCACCTCGATCAACTGCGCCGGCGGTCCCACGCCGTGGGGCACGTGGCTGAGCTGCGAGGAGAAGGGCGCCACCGGCCAGGTCTACGAGTGCAACCCACAGCAGGCGGGCCAGGGCATCGTGCGCCCGGCACTCGGGGCGTTCAGCCACGAGGCCGTGGCCGGCGACGTCGGCACCGGCAGCCTCTTCCTCACCGAGGACGATCCCAACGGGCGCCTCTACCGCTTCGTGCCCACCACGCCCGGCGACCTCTCCGCCGGGCAGCTGTTCGCCGCGTCGGTGTCGGGCACGACGGTCACGTGGGTGCCCACGTCGCCCAACGGGCCCGACCGCCAGGCCGGCACCACGGCGTTCAACGGCGGTGAGGGCATCTTCGCCGCCAACGGCTCGGTCTTCTTCACCACCAAGGGCGACAAGCGCGTGTGGGAGCTGGTGCCCGCCACCAACACGCTCACCGTGCTCCACGACTGCAACACCATGCCCGGCGACCTCAACGCGGTCGACAACGTGACCGTCCACCCGCTGTCGGGCGACGTCTACGTCGCCGAGGACGGCGGGAACATGGAGCTCTGCACGATCGCCAAGATCAACGGCGTCAGCCAGGTGGCCGCGGTCGTGCGGATCGTCGGCCACTCGAGCTCCGAGGTCACCGGTCCGGCCTTCAGTCCCGACGGGACCCGGCTCTACTTCTCGTCGCAGCGCGGCAGCGACGGCACCACCGGCGTCACCTACGAGGTGACCGGGCCGTTCCGCACCAGCACCGGCCCGGTCGTGCCGTCGTCGGTCACCATCCCGACGGCCGACGACACCTACGTGCGCGGCGGGTCCTACGCCACCACCACCTACGGGTCCTCCAACGTGCTGCCGCTCAAGTTCGAGTCGGGCGCCAACTACCAGATGCTGTCGTACCTGGCCATGGACCTCGGTGCCGTCAGCGGCACGGTCACCCAGGCCAAGCTCCGCCTCAACGGGCGTCTCGTCACGGCGCCGTCCCGGCCCAGCCAGGTGATCGGCGTCCCGTCCACCAACTGGTCCGGCGCCACGATGACGTGGAACAACCGGCCGGCCGACGGTCCGGTCGTCGCCACGTTCGACGTCACCAGCACCACCAACACGTGGCACGAGATCGACGTGACTTCGTGGGTGGCGGCCCGGAAGGCCGAGGGTGCCGCCCGGGTGGCGTTCTGCGTGCGCCAGGCCACCACGTCGACCACCTACTCGCTCCTCAACTCCCGCGAGGCGACGTCGAGCCTCCGGCCCGAGCTCGTGGTCACCACCACGGCCGAGCCGCCGCCGCCCCCGCCCCCGCCGCCCGTCAACGTGCCGCCGACGGCCTCGTTCACCGCGGCCGCCAGCGGCCTGACCGTGTCGCTCGACGGACGCGGCTCGACCGACACCGACGGCACGATCGTGTCCTACGCGTGGAACTTCGGCGACGGCACCACCGGCACCGGTCCGACCGCCACCAAGACCTATGCGGCCAGCGGCACGTACCCGATCACGCTGACCGTGCTCGACGACGACGGCGCAGCGGGCAACACGGCGCAGAACGTCACCGTGTCGGCCCCGGCCACCAACCGGTTGGTCGCCGACGACTTCACCCGGACGACGGCGAACGGCTTCGGCAGCGCCCAGATCGGCGGTGCGTGGACGGTGCAGAGCACGGCGTCCAACTACTCGGTCAACGGCAGCCTGGGTCTGATCACCACGCCGTCGGCCGGCTCCAGTCGGTCCGCCACGCTGGCCTCGGTGTCCGCTCGCGACGCCGAGGCACGCGTGGACCTGCTGATCGACAAGGACCCGAGCTCCAACGGCAGCTACGCCTCGGTGGTCCTGCGCAAGGTCGGCACCACCGAGTACCGCCTGCGGGTGCGCCTGGCCGCCACCGCCACCTACCGCGAGATCATGCGGGTGGTGAACGGCACCGAGACCGTGCTCCTGAGCCAGACGGTGTCCGGGGTCCGCTACACGGCGGGCACGCCGGTGCACCTCCGGTTCCGGGCCGTGGGCAACGGCACGACCACGTTGCAGGGCCGCGTGTGGTTCGGCACCGAGGCCGAGCCGTCCACGTGGCAGATCCAGACGACCGACTCCACCGCCGCTCTCCAGGCGCCGGGCGGCGTCGGCGTGCACCACTACCTGTCGGGCTCTGCCACCAACGCACCGATCGTGATGTCGGTCGACGACCTCATCGTCGACCCGGTGGTCTGACCG
>JAEZAI010000440.1 GCA_023427825.1 Actinomycetes bacterium | reverse complement strand
CCACCTGGTGATGGTCCCCGAGCACGCCGGTGGCGGTTCGTGGATCGACCCGGTGGGCTTCGCCGTCGTCGGGTGGCTGCAGATCGCGCTGGCCGTCGTCTTCCTGCTGCGTCGCGGCAACCGGTCGCTGGCCCTCGCCGCGGCGGGGCTCAACGCCGCCGCCCTGGGCGTGTGGATCTGGGCCCGCACCGTCGGGCTGCCCTGGGGTTCGCACGCCGGCGTGGTCGAGGACGTCGGCCTCGTCGACGGCGTGTGCGCCGGGCTCGAGGCCGGCGCCGTGCTCGTCGCGGCCGTGATGGCCATCGCGCCCCGCCGGCTGAAGGTCGGCCTGCTCGTCCCGTCCATCGCAGCGGTGGCGGTGCTCGGCCTGGCCACCGTCGGCATCACGTCACCCTCCACGTCGGAGCACTCCCACGGCGGCGACGAGGCGGCGTCCGGCGGTCACGACCACGGCACGTCCGCCACCGACGCCGCGGCCCACGACGACCAGATGGCGGCGATCGACGCGGAGCGCTGCGACCTGGGGTTCAACCCCGAGAGCTACTGGACCGAGGCCGCCGCGCTGGGCATCGACACGTACGGCGGCGGCGCCATGGACATGTCGGTGCGGTCCACCGCGGAGGTCACCGACGTGGTCGGCGCCGACGACGGCCGGGGTTCGGTCGGCCTCGACAAGCTGGTCGCCGCCACTTCCAAGGCCGACTCCGGGGCCGAGGCCGACGCGGCCGGGCTGGTTGTGGCGCTGGCCGAGGCGACCGACGCCGACTACGGCGCCTGGAAGCAGTGGATGGCGCAGCGGACCGCAGGCAGCGCCGGGTCGGGCGGTCACGCCCACTCGTCGGGGGCCTCCGCCGCCGCGCCCGATGACAACGGAGGCCACGGCGGCCACGCCGGGCCCACGCCGTGGAAGGCGATCGTCGACCAGGAGCAGTGCGTGGCGCTCGCCGAGGAGCTGGCCGTCGCCCGCACGACCGCGCTCTCCATGCCCACCGCCGCGGACGCCATGGCCAACGGCTACGTCCGGGTCACCGGCTACGTGCCGGGCATCGCGGCGCACTACATGAAGTTCTCGATCGTCGACGGCGAGTTCCACGTCGACCAGCCCGAGATGGTGCTCTACGACGGTGGCGGCCCCGAGGCCCGCGTCGTCGGGCTGAGCTACTACCTGATCCAGCCCGGCGACGCCGAGCCGACCCAGGGCTTCACCGGCGACAACGACCACTACCACCGGCACGTGGGCCTGTGCACCGGGCGCGGCGGTGTGATCGGCGACTCGTCGACCACCGAGGAGGAGTGCGCCGAGCTCGGTGGTGTGAAGGCGAACGGGTCGCTCGGCTGGATGTCCCACGCGTGGGTCGTCCCCGGCTGCGAGAGCCCGTGGGGCATCTTCAGCGGCGCCTCGCCGATCCTCGACCGGGCGCTGTCGGACGCCTCCGCCCAGAACGACGGCGCGTGCGCGGCGTCGTCCGGACGCGACCGCTACGACCTCAGCGCCGGGCGGCGCGAGCCGGGCTCGGGCGGCGAGCGCGCGTCGGGCGACTAGCCCGTCGCGGACTGGTCGACCGCCGTCAGCCGGTGGGGTGCGACGACGCCCACTCGAGGAGCTCGTCGGCCTCGTAGGTGTTGACGATCCGCGAGGCGTCGATGCCCATGTCGGTCGCCAGCCCGCAGCCCCAGGCCTGCCACTCCAGCTGACCGGGGGCGTGCGCGTCGGTGTCGATCGAGACCCGGCAGCCCCATTCGAGCGCCAGCTCCAGCAGCTCCTCCGGCGGGTCGCGCCGCTCGGGCCGGCAGTTGATCTCGACCGCGGTGTCGAACCGCGCGCAGGCCGCGAACACGATCTCCGCGTCGAACCGGGACGGCGGGCGCCCACGTCCGGTGATCTTGCGGCCGGTGCAGTGGCCGAGGACGTCCACATCGGGATCCGCCACGGCCATGACCATGCGGCGCGTCATCTCGCGCTCGTCCATGCGCAGCTTGGAGTGCACCGACGCCACCACCAGGTCGAGGCGGCCGAGGAACTCGGAGGAGAGGTCCAGGTGTCCGTCCTCCAGGATGTCGACCTCCATGCCGGTCAGGATCCGGAACGGCGCGAGCTCCTGGTTCAGCGCCTCGATCTCCGCGAGCTGCTCGGTGAGGCGGGCCTCGTCCAGGCCGTGCGCGACGGTGAGTCGGGCCGAGTGGTCGGTGACGGCGAGGTACTCGTGGCCGAGGGAGCGGGCCGTGAGGGCCATGGTCCGCACGCTCTCGGCGCCGTCGGACCAGTACGTGTGGCTGTGGAGGTCGCCCTTGACCATCGAGCGCAGCGCGGTGCCGTCGCCCGCGTCCTGGACGGTGGACGCCGCCAGGTCGGCGAGGTAGGTGGACTCGCGACGCTCGACCGCGTCCGCGATCACGGAGCCGGTGGAGCTGCCGATCCCGCCGAGCTCCTGCAGCGTGCCGGCGGCGACGCGCTGCTCGAGCTCGCCCGGCGCCAGATCCGTCACGACGTCGCGAGCCTTCTGGAACGCCCGGGCCTTGCCGGCGGGGGCGAACCCGCGGTCGAGGTAGTACCGAGCGATGTCGAGCCCGGCCCGGGCACGCTCCACCGCGTCGTCACTGGCCAGGCCTGCGGCGAACACGGCCGCGCCGTCGCTGTCCGATCGCCCCGGGTCGCTCACGTCCGGGAGCCTACGTGCGGCCACTACCCTCCGGTGGGGTCGCCCGGTCGGGCGACCGGGCCCCGGACCGTCCCCCGGTGGGGTCGTCGCCGCGGTGGGAGGACCATCGCGACCGGGTGGGAACCCACCAGAGGAGCTCAGTGGAACGCTTCGGATTCGTCGGACTGCCGAACGCCGGCAAGTCGTCGCTGTACAACGCACTGGCGGGCGGCGGCGCCCTCGCCGCCCCCTACGCCTTCGCCACCGTCGACCCCAACGTGGGTGTGGCCAAGGTCCCCGACGCCCGTCTCACGGCGCTCGCCGAGATGAGCAGGTCCAAGTCCGTCGTCCCGGCGGCGGTGCAGTTCGTCGACATCGCCGGGCTGGTCAAGGGCGCGGCGCAGGGGGAGGGGCTGGGCAACCGCTTCCTGTCCCACATCCGTGAGGTGGACGCGATCGTCTTCGTGCTGCGGGCCTTCGTGGACGACGACGTGCCGGGTTCGACCGATCCGGTCGAGCAGCTCGAGACGCTCGAGGTCGAGCTCGTCTACGCCGACCTGGAGTCGCTCGAGAAGCAGGTCGACAAGCGCCGCAAGGCCGCCCGGGCGGACAAGACGCTCGCCGACGAGGTGGCGGCCATGGAGGCCGCGGTGGAGCACCTGCAGGCCGGCACGCCGCTGTACCGGGCCGGCCTGTCCGACGAGCACATGGCGCTGCTCAAGCCGTTCTTCCTGCTGACCGCCAAGCCGGCGATGGCGCTCGTCAACGTCGACGAGTCGCAGATGGAGGACCTCGACGCCGTGCTGGCGCCGACCCGCGCCGCGTTCGCCGCCACCGGCTCCGCCGACGAGCTGGTGCTCGGCCTGTGCATCCAGCTCGAGGCCGAGGCCGCGCTGCTCGACGAGGAGTCCCGGGTGGAGATGCTCGAGGCGCTGGGCCTGGGCGAGGGTGCGCTGCCGCAGTTCCTCCACACCGCGTACTCGCTGCTCGGCCTGCGGACGTTCTTCACCACCGGCGAGAAGGAGACGCGGGCCTGGACGTTCCGGGCCGGCTCGACCGCACCGCAGACGGCCGGCGTGATCCACACGGACTTCGAGCGGGGCTTCATCCGCGCCGAGGTGATCCACTGGGACGAGCTGCTGGAGATCGGTTCCTGGTCGGCCGCTCGGGACGTGGGGAAGCTCCGGGTGGAGGGCAAGGACTACCAGCCGGTCGACGGGGACGTGATGGAGTTCCGCTTCAACGTCTGACGGCGCTGCCGGCACCCGAGGAGGTTCGCCGCTGATGGCCTGGCTGGTCCGGAACGGAGACGTGCTGGCGACGGTGGAGACCGCCGACACCCGCTCGGCGCGCCGCCGCGGCCTGATCGGTCGGGACCGGGTGGACGGCGTCCTGCGGCTGCAGGCGCGCTCGGTGCACACGTTCGGCATGCGCATGTCGATCGACGTGGCGACGTGCATCCCGGTCGGGCGCGACGGCTACCGGGTCGTGCGAGTCCTCACCGTGCCGCCGCGCCGCGTCACGCGTCCGGCGTGGCGCGCCAGCGTCGTCCTGGAGGCCGAGGCGGGCTCGTTCCGGCGTTGGGACGTG
>JAEZAI010000434.1 GCA_023427825.1 Actinomycetes bacterium | reverse complement strand
GTTCGTCGGCGTCGGCGCCGTGGCCTTCCTGGTCTCGGTGGCCGTCATCCTGGGCCCGCTGATCGCCTCGCCGGTCAGCCGGCTCCTGGCCAGGCCGTTCTCCCTGCGTGGCAGCATCACCGGCCGGCTGGCAGGCGAGAACGCCGCCCGCAACCCCAAGCGCACGGCCGCCACCGCCGCCGCGCTCACGATCGGCGTCACCCTGGTGGTGACGATCGCCATCGTCGCCGCGTCGATCAAGGCGACCGGCGACAAGACGATCCGCCAATCGGTCAACGCGGACTTCATCGTGGCCACCTCGTCCGTCACGTCCTTCGGATCGATCCCGGCCGACACCGAGGCCAAGGTCAGCGCGCTCCCCGACGTGGAGCTCGCCAGCCCCGTCCGCTTCTCGTTCATCCGGATCCTCGACGCCCAGGCCCGTGCCGACGCGGAGAGCGCGCCCACCACGACGACCCCCAGCGGCGTCACGGGCGTCCCCGACGACGCGCCGCCGGGCGACGACGACTTCGCGCTCGGCATCGAGCCCGACTCGTGGTTCAAGGTGATCGACCCCGGCGAGCTCGAGGGCTCCCCCGACGACATGACCGACGGGACGATCGCGGTGAACAAGAAGTTCGCCGAGGACCGGGGCTGGCGCCTGGGCGACAAGATCCCCTTCTACTTCGCCGCCACGGGCACGCAGGAGCTCGAGGTGGCGGTCATCTTCGAGAAGAACATCGGCCAGGGCAACATCTGGATGCCCTTGACCACGTTCTCCGAGAACGTGCTGCCGGTCTTCAACGTCGACGCGCAGATCTACGTGAAGGCCAGGGACGGCGCGAACCTCAAGGAGCTCAAGACGCAGCTCGACGACGTCGTCGCCGACTCGCCGACGGTCGAGGTGCAGGACCTCCAGGAGTTCATCGAGGCCCAGACGGGTCCGATCGACACGTTCCTGGCCATCGTCTACGCCCTCCTCCTGCTGGCGATCATCATCGCCCTCATCGGCATCGCCAACACGCTGTCGCTGTCGGTCCTCGAACGGACGAGGGAGCTCGGGCTGCTGCGTGCGGTCGGCATGACGAGACGGCAGGTCCGACGGACGGTGCGCACGGAGGCGGCGATCATCGCCATCTTCGGCACGCTGATGGGCCTGGTGATCGGGATCCTGTTCTCTATCGCGCTCACGGTCGCGATCGGGGCCGACAACCCCGGGCTGATCACGTACGCCCTGCCGATCGTCCAGCTGATCGCGATCACGATCGTGGCGGCGCTGGCCGGCGTGGTCGCCGCCCTCCTGCCGTCCTGGAGGGCCTCGCGGCTGAACGTCCTCGAGGCCGTCGCCTCGACCTGACCCTCTGCCGTTCCCCGGAGCCTTCCGTGTCCCTCGATCCCGCGAACCTCGGCGAGGCCGCGATCGCCTTCCTGTCCGAGTACCACCTGGCGTCGCTGACCACGCTGCGCGCCGACGGCTCGCCGCACGTCGTGCCGGTCGGGTTCTCCTACGACACGGACGAGCGCGTCGTCCGCGTCATCACGTTCGCGTCGTCGGTCAAGGTCGCCAACGCCCGTCGTGGCGGCCGTGCCGCGGTCAGCCAGGTGGACGGCGGCCGGTGGCTCACGCTCGAGGGGACGGTGTCGGCCACGTCGGACCCCGAGCGCGTGGCGCTGGCGGTCGCCGGCTACGCCGCCCGCTACCGCCAGCCCGGCGAGCGCGAGGACCGCGTGGCGATCGAGATCGCGGTCGACCGCGTGCTCGGCCGAGCCTGACGGCCGCCGCCAGCAGAACGTGTGCGGCAGACGCCCGACACGGGCGCTCCCCACACACGAACCCCACCGTCGCCTGAACGTGTGCGGCAGACACCCGACACGGGCGCTCACCACACACGAACCCCACCGCGCTGACGCGGGCGACCGGATCACCGGCCCGCCGCCGGGCCTACGATCCCCCACCATGCCCACGATCGAGCACATGAAGGACACCGTGGCGGCCTACACCGCCGCGCACTCAGCGGGCGACGTCGACGCCGTCGCCGCACTCTTCGCGGAGGACGCCGTGGTGGCGGATCCGGTCGACCAGCCGGCCCACGAGGGCCGCGAGGCAGTCCGGGGGTTCTTCGCGGCGACCCACGACATGCTCGACGCCATGGACCTCCACGCGACCGGTCCCGTGCGCGCCGTGGGCAACTGGGCGGCCGTGCCGCTCGAGGCGATCACGACGATGGGCGACGCCCGCATGGTCGTGGACATCATCGACGTCTTCACGTTCGACGACGACGGGCTCATCTCGGACATGCGGGCCTACTGGACCGCCGCCGAGATCCGCCCCTACGAGGGCTGACACCGGAGCTCACGCCGTTCGTGTGCGAGACGTGCCCGTGACGGGCGGCTCTCGCACACGTTCGGCCAGACGCGCGCCGGGCGATCGAGGGATCGGCGTTCAGGCGAGCGGGAAGTAGCCGGGCACCTGGCCGTGCGGCGAGTCCAGGTAGACCTTCGCCTCGGGATGACCGCCGAAGCGGCCGTGGCTCCAGCGGACCTCCACGTGGCCGGCGACCTCGACCTCGTCGCCGCCCGGCCCGGCGTCGGACGCCCGGGTGCGGACGAGTGCCCGCCAGCCCACGCGGGCCTGACCGCCCGGCTCCGCCAGCACCTCGAACCGGCGCAGCTCGAACGCCTGGTTCCAGTCCCACGGCGTGGCCACGCGGAGCCGGAGCGACGTCACCGGGCCCGTGCCCAGCACGAAGTACGGCGCCGAGGACAGGCGCAGGATGCGCCAGAGCAGGCTGCGCTCGCGACCCGTGCCCTCCGCCAGCGCGGCGCGCCACCGTTCGGCCGAGCGTTCGGCGGTGGCGGCCACCAGCTCCTGGTAGGCGACAGTGCACTCGGGACCCCAGTCCTTCGGCACCTGCCGGCGCAGCACCTCGCGCTGCGGTCCGGTGAGCGAGCGCACCTGCTCGGGCAGCGGCTCGTCGTCGGCCAGCACCAGTGAGGCACCGTGCGTGCGGCGCACGATCTGGTACAGGCGCTGATGCTCGGCCGCAGCGACGGCGTCGAACCAGTTCTCCTCGGACCGCCGACCCGGCCCGCCGCCGAGCACGCGGTCGAAGACCGTCGCCGGCGACGCGTTGTGCAGCACCTTGGACAGGTACTTGCAGCTGACGAGGTAGACGTGGTCGATGCGGAGGTCCGCGGGGACGGACTCGTCGCCCGGGTCACGGTGCCCGCCCTTCCACTCGACCACGACGGGCCGCCGGCCGCGCAGGCCGTCGACCGCTCGGAACAGCGCCCGGCCGTTGTGCCATGCGGCCAGGACCTCACCACGATGGGTGCCGTCGCGGTGCGCCTCGACGAGCCGGTCCCACGTGGCGTCGTCCACGTTGCGGAGCTCCGCTGGCGGCGGCCCGCTCAGGACGTCGTCGGGGTCATCGGCCCCCAGCGCCCCCAGGCCCGTGACGATCTCGGTGATCTCGGTGCGCAGCGCGGGCACGTCGCCATCATGGCAGCCCCACCGCGCGCCACGAACTTGGGGGATTTCGACGTGTCATCCGTCCGAATCCCCCAAGTTCGCAGCGCGTGCCCGGTCGGTGCCCGAACTTGGGGGATTTCGACGTGTCATCCGTCCGAATCTTCCAAGTTCGCGGGTGGCGCCGTCAGGCGGGCTGGCAGGTGGGGCACCAGTAGACGACGCGGGCGTGCTCGCTGCGGTGGTCGGAGCGGACCGCCGTGCCGCACCGGCGGCACGGCCGGCCCCGCCGGCCGTAGACGGCCAGGCCACCGGGGACCGTGGTGCGCGAGGTGGTCGTCAGGTTGGCCCGCAGGAGCCGGCCGGCGGTGACGACGAGCTCGGCCCGCAGCTCCTCCGACACCTCGGCCACGGGGCGGAACGGCGAGACCCGACAGGCCCAGCACACCTCGGACCGGTAGACGTTGCCCACGCCGTTGGCGACGCGCTGGTCGAGCAGCACGTCGCCGATCGCACGGTCCGGATCGGACGCGTCCATGCGGCGCACGCACTCGGCGACGACCACGTCGTCGACCGGCAGCGCCAGGTCCGGTCCCAGGTGGCCGATGGGGTCGACCGCGGTGCCCCGGGCCGCGGTCGGGTACGTCCGCACGCCCGGTGCCGAGAAGCACACGGCCGTCCACTCGGGCACGTCGATGCGGCACCGCACCAGGTGG
>JAEZAI010000414.1 GCA_023427825.1 Actinomycetes bacterium | reverse complement strand
CGCGGGGGCCACCCTACCGAGTGTCGGAGCCGCGCCCGCGGGCCGCAGGTCCCTACGATGTCCGATGTGTCTCGGGTCATGCTCGCCGGGGTGAGCCTGGCCGCCGCGCTCACGCTCGCCGGCTGCGGCGATCCAAGCGGTACGCCGCAGGGCTCGCCGGACTCCTCGCCATCCCGCTCGACCGGTCCGGCGCCGAGCGCACCGGCACCGTCAGGACGGGCGACCCCGCAGCCGAGCGAGACCGTGCCGGGAAGCCCGACGGGCGCCGGATCCGGCCCGACCCGCTCCCCCGGATCGGGCACGCCCAGCGATGCGGACAAGATCGGCGAGCTCACCCCGCTCCCCCGCGCGCGGGCCGGCGCCCACCTGCTCGAGGCGGACCGGCTGCCGAGGTTCGCCGGCCGTACCTGGCGGGTCAGCACCGACGACCACGCGGGCGGCGACACGGGCGCCGTCGGCGCCTGCCATAAGACCGAGCTGGGGACGATCGGCGCGCTCGACGCGGTCAGTCGCCACTACACCGCCGAGCGGGGCGCGCGAGCGGTGCAGGTCGTGGCCCGGTTCCCCGACGCCAAGACGGCCTGGCGCGCACACCGGGTGCTGGTCGCCTGGCGCGACGACTGCGAGCAGCGCGTGCGCGATGCGACGGTCGGACCGCTGCGTCCGGTCACCGTGCGCAGCGGCCGGGCCGACAGCTACCTGGCGTCGTACCGGTCTCGCGCCGCCGGCCTCGGCATCCTGCGCTCGGGCACCCTCCTCACGCTGGTCGAGGTCTCGGCCGGCCGGGAGGCCTACCCCTCCACGTGGGATCCGACGCGCGTCGCCGTGCGCCGGATCGCCCGCACCTTCTAGGGGCTCCTAGAGGGCGCCGCGCTGGCGCGCCTCGGCGACCACCCGGTCGAAGATCTGCCGATCGAGCGCGGCTCCCTCTCGGCGCACGTCGCTCGCCGCGAGCGTGATCAGCCGGTCGAGCCGGACCTCGCTGGGGCGGCGCTGCCGGTCCCACGCGCCGGCCCCGACGTCCATCCAGTGCCGGCCGTACCGCGCCTCCTGGGCCGCGTCGCGGTCGTGGTCCTTGCTGGTCAGCATCAGCCCCAGTAGCCGCTCGCCGTCGCGACCGACCAGCAGCACGGGGCGGTCCTTGCCGCGGGACGGGTCGTCCTCGAAGGGCACCCAGCCCCACACGACCTCGCCCGGATCGGGGCGGCCGTCGCGGCGCGGCTCGTAGGAGACCGCCGTCTGCCGGGCATCCTTGCGCGGCCGGCGGAAGAGGCGGCGGATCGCATCCATGGCGGAGAGCCTAGATGTCCGCCGCTGGGTCGCAGGCCCACCCGCGGGGTCACCCGGACCCCGTCGGCGCGGGCAGGTGCAGCGAGAAGCAGGTGTGGCCGGGTCGCGACTCGACCGTCACGTCCCCGCCATGCGCCCGAGCGATCGAGCGGGCCAGGGACAGGCCGAGCCCGGCCCCCGACGCAGCACGGGTGCGGGCGGTGTCGCCGCGGGCGAACCGGGTGAACACCTCGTCGCCGAGGTCGGGGTCGATCCCGGGTCCGTCGTCGGTGACGGCGACCAGCACCTCACCGGCACCGGCCGAGATCGACGAGGTCACCGTGGTGCCCTCGGGGGTGTGGCGCGAGGCGTTCGTGAGCAGGTTGGTGAGCACCTGGTGGAGCCGGGCGGCGTCCCCGGTGATCGTGACGGGCTCGTCGGGGAGGGCCAGGCGCCACCGATGGTCGGGTGCGGTCACCCGGGCGTCGGCGACCGACTCCATCACCAGCATCGTCAGGTCCACCTCCTCGCGGGCCAGGGGCCGGCCCTGGTCGAGGCGGGCCAGGAGCAGGAGGTCGTCCACGAGCGCGCCCATGCGCTCGGCCTCCGTGCGTACCTTGGCCAGGGCACGGGTCCGCCCGTCGGTGTCCGTGTCGTCGCGCAGTCCGAGGTCGGCGTACCCCCGGACGGTGGCGAGGGGGGTGCGGAGCTCGTGGGAGGCGTCGGCCACGAACCGGCGGACCTGCTGCTCGCTGTGGTGCCGGGCGTCCAGCGCCCTCTCGACGTGGCCGAGGAGGGCGTTGAGCGCTCCCGCGACCTGGCCGACCTCGCTGCCCGCGCTCACGAGGTGCTCGGGCACGCGCTCGGTCTGCCCGATCTCACCGGTCGAGAGGTCGGTCTCGGTGACCCGGTGCGCCGTGACCGCGACCTCGCGCAGCGGGCGGAGCTGGCGGCGTACGACGAACGCGGCCACGAGCCCCGCCGCGACCGTGCCGACGGTCCCGAAGAGGGCGGCCCACCGCACCACGCTCGCGACGGCCGCGTCCACCGGCGCCGTCGGGAGGGCCGTGACGAGCGTGACCGAGTCGCCCTCGGTGGCCGCGACGCGGTGCTCGCCGAGACCGGGCAGGTCGACGGTCTCGCCGTCCGCCCCGTCCTGCGCGGTGTCCCGCAGGGCCGCCAGGTCGTCCTCGTCGAGTGCGGTGAGGCGTCCGTCGGCGTCGATGACCTGCCCCTCGCCCGCCGATCCGGTGAAGTACGCCGTGACGGTCCCGACCTCCTGGCCGGGTGCCTCCTGGATGTCGGGCGGCTGCACGCCCGGCGGCGGGGCCGGGAGGAGCCCGCGCTCGAGGGCGCGCGCCGCCCGGCCGTGTGACGCCGCGAGGTCCTCGGCCAGCCGGTCGTCGAGGAACCGCGCCAGGGCCGAGGCGGTGAGGAGCGTGAGCAGCACGCAGACGGTCGCCACCAGGGCGACCACGGCGGCGGTCACCCGGAAGGTCAGCGACCGGTTGCGCATCACCGGACCTCGGCGGGCTTGAGCACGTAGCCGGCGCCTCGCATCGTGTGGATCATCGGCTCCCGGCCGGCGTCGATCTTCTTGCGCAGGTAGG
Source organism: Actinomycetes bacterium (assembly GCA_023427825.1). GTDB lineage: Bacteria > Actinomycetota > Acidimicrobiia > Acidimicrobiales > Microtrichaceae > Dermatobacter. The sequence continues at coordinate 1,914 of JAEZAI010000414.1, read as the reverse complement.
AGACGTACAGCTCGACGACGTTGGCCTGACCGCCGAAGTCGTAGGCCCAGACCCGATCCAGGATCTGCGCCTTGCTCAGCACCCGCCGGGGGTTGCGCATGAAGTAGCGCAGCAGCTCGAACTCGGTCGCGGTCAGCCGGATCTCGTCCGGCCCCCGGAACACCTCGCGCGTCTCTTCGTCCAGGGTGAGGTCACCGACCTGCAGCGCGCTCGACCCGGCCTCGTGCGACGCGGCCACCCGGCGCAGGTGCGCCCGCACCCGCGCCACCACCTCCTCGAGGCTGAACGGCTTCGTGACGTAGTCGTCGCCGCCCGCCGTGAGGCCGGCGATCCGGTCCTCCACGGCATCGCGGGCGGTGAGGAAGAGGACGGGCACGTCCTGGTCCTCACGGATCCGGCGCATCACCTCGAGCCCGTCGAAGTCCGGCAGCATCATGTCGAGCACCACGGCGTCCGGGCGGACCTCGCGGGCCAGGCGCACGGCGCTCGACCCGGTGTGGGCGGCGGTGACATCCCAGCCCTCGTACCGCATGGCGAGCACGAGCAGCTCGGTGAGGTTGACCTCGTCGTCCACGACGAGGACCCGGAGCGGGGAACCGTCGGCGCGCAGCAGTCGGGGTGGCGTCACGCGACCAGCCTCCCTCGGCTGCCGGAGACGTCCCTGTGCGGTTCCTGTGGGAATGCTGTGAAGCGGTGGTTCACAGCAGGCTCACAGGTCGGGCCCAGAACGCTGACAACTCCCGGGACCATCGTGGCCGGCATGACGCTCACCGACCTGCTGCTCCCTGCCTCCGACCTGGTGGCGATCCTCGTCCTGACCCTCGCCGTGTACTTCCCCCGGCACCGCCGGCGCGACCTGGTGATCGCGTTCGTGGCGGTCAACGTGGGCGTGCTGGGCGTGGCCACCGCGCTGTCGTCCACGTCCGTGACCGTGGGGCTGGGGATGGGGCTGTTCGGGGTGCTGTCGATCATCCGGCTGCGGTCGGGCGAGCTCGGGCAGCCCGAGATCGCCTACTACTTCGTCTCGCTGGCCCTCGGCCTCATCGGCGGGCTCGGGGTCGAGCGCGACACCGCACTTACTCTGATGGCGCTGCTGGTCGTCGCGATGACGGTCGTGGACTCTCCGCGGGTCCTCGCCGGCTACCGGCAGCAGGTCGTCGTGCTCGACCGGGCGTACGCCGGGGAGGAAGAGCTGCTCGCCCGGCTCACCGAGCTCCTGGGTGCCCGAGTCCACCGGGCCCAGGTGCTCGAGCTCGACCTCGTCGACGACAGGACCACCGTCGACGTGCGCTACCAGGTGGACCGCGCTGCGGCCGGCGCCGCCGCCCGAGTCCCGCTCTCGACGGCGGCGGTCCGGTGAGGCTCCTCGACGGGCTGCCCGGCGTACCTCTCGAGGACGTGGTCACCGACGCCGCGCTGATGACGCGCGTCGACCGGAAGTACCTCCTCGTCGCTGGCCGCCACGACGGGCTGCTCGAGACGCTGGTCGAGGACGTCCTCGCGCCCCACGGCGCGCACCTGCTCGAGATGGACGGGCGGCGGGCGTTCCGCTACGAGTCGACCTACCTCGACACGCCCGACCACGAGGGGTTCCGCGGCGCAGCCCACCGGCGGCGCCGCCCGTTCAACGTCCGCGTGCGGCACTACGTCGACACCGGCGAGCGGCACCTCGAGGTCAAGACCCGCGGCCCGCGGGGGACCACGGTCAAGCACCGCGCCCCGCTGGCCCCCCCGCTCCGGGGGGACGCCCTGCCCCCGGAGGCACGGGGCTACGTCGCCGACCGCCTGGCTGAGGCCCACGTCGACGGCGTGGACGTCGCCGCGCTTCGGCCGGCACTCACCACGGCGTACCGACGCACCACCGTGTGGCTGCCGCGGTCCGGGATGCGGCTGACCGTCGACACGGACCTCGTG
>JAEZAI010000368.1 GCA_023427825.1 Actinomycetes bacterium | reverse complement strand
CAGGTCGGCCAGAAGTTCGCGCGCGAGATCTTCTTCCTGGGCGACGAGTACTCGGCCGAGGACGCGCACCGCATGGGCATGGTGAACGCCGTGGTCGACCACGAAGAGCTCGAATCGGTCGCGCTGGAGTGGGGCCGCAAGATCATGGGCAAGTCGCCGACCGCGCAGCGCATGCTCAAGTACAGCTTCAACCTGATCGACGACGGCCTCGTCGGCCAGCAGGTGTTCGCGGGCGAGGCGACCCGCCTCGCCTACATGACCGACGCGGCGGCAGAAGGCCGCGACTCGTTCCTGGAGCGCCGGGACCCCGACTGGTCAGGGTTCCCCTGGCACTACTGACCGACCTGGACGGTCCGGTCAGCTCAGGCGGCGTCCGCGAGCAGCACGGCCTCGTCGGCCAGCGCCACGGCCTCGATGGCCATGGCGTCGGCCTTGCGGGCCGTGCGCAGGCGCCGCAGCACCGGGAAGCCCCAGACGAACGTGCTCAGCGCCCACCGGCCGGGGCCGGCGTCGCCGCGGCGGCGGGTCGAGCGCCACACGAACAGCGACTCGAGGGAGTGCAGCGCGAGCGTGCCGAACAGGATCGAGCGGATCGTGCTCCGGGGCACGACGTCGCCCACCGTGTCCTCGAACTGCTCCCACGCCTGGTCGCTGAACGACAGCGCGGTGAGGGAGCCCAGTCCGACGAGGACGAAGAACCTCCAGGGCAGGCTCGGCTTGCGGCGGACGGACATGCGACGGCTCCCTCTGTTGACGGCCCTGCGGACGACGCGGGTCAAGCTATCCGAGTTGCATCAGCTCGATGCGCGTCCCGTCGGGGTCCGTGCAGTACACCAAGCGCAGCTCGGCGTCGCCCATGGGGATCGACGTCCACGTGTCGGCGAGCACCGAGCCGCCCGCTGCGGTGATCCGCTCGGCGACGGCGTCGATGTCGGTGACGTTCAGGCACATGTGCGTGAGTCCGAGTCGGTTCACCTCGCGCCGTGCGCCGTCGCCCAGGTGCCCAGGGGCGAGGAAGTGCAGCAGCTCGATCGACGTGCCGTCGCGCTCGATGAACCGAGACCGCAGGTCGGGACGGTCGACCTCCATCAGCGGACCGAACTCCGTGCCGACGGTGTGGTCGGCGCGCACGGTGAACCCCAGCCCGTCCCGGTAGAAGGCGGTCGAGTGCTCCAGATCCGACACGCACACCCCGACGTGGCTCAGCGTGATCCCGTCATCGGCCATGGGTTCTCCTCAGATCTCGATCGAGCCCAGGTCGTCGGGCGCCAGGACGGTCCCGTCGAAGTGCTCGGACGCGATGTCGATCCACTCCTGCGCACCGCCCGGCGGCGGCGCCGGGACCATGTGGGTCAGCACGAGCGTGCCGACGCCTGCGCGTGCCGCGGTCTGCGCCGCCTGGGTGACCGTCGAGTGGTAGTCGCAGATGTCCTGCAGTCGCTGGAGCGGGATCTCGCGGATCACGTCGTCGCGGACGACGGTCTGCACGTAGACGTCCGCGCCCTGCACCAGCCGGTCGAGCCCCTCGCACGGCACGGTGTCGCCCGCGAGGACGACCGAACCGCCGCCGTGCTCGATGCGGTAACCGACGGTCGGCGCCACCGGGCGATGGTCGGTCGGCGCCGCGGTGATCGCGACGCCGGCGGCGGACAGCTCGGGCAGCTCCACCGGGCCGTCGAGCACCTCGGTGACCGTGACCTCGGGTCCGACGTCCAGGTCGTCGTGGTGCGCGAGGCGGTAGCCGATGTCCTCGACGAGCATGGCGAGCGTCCGGTCCACGAGCGCCGCCGACCCGGGCGGTCCGACGAGCGGGAGCGGCGACGGCACCATCGACATGACCCAGCGCGTCGTGATCATGTCGTTGAGGTCGGTCGTGTGATCCGAGTGCAGGTGCGTCAGGAGCTGCGCCGTGAGGCCGGGCGGGCCGGGCACTCCCGCGGCGGCCAGCCGCTGCAGCACGCCGCGACCGCAGTCGAACAGCAGCTGGAGCCCGCCCGCCTGGACCAACGTGGCCGGCCCCGCCCGCAACGGGTCGGGGATCGGCGATCCGGTGCCGAGCAACGTGATCTTCATGGCGCCCCCTGGTCCATCGCCGGGACCCTACTCATTGAGTACCGTGTCGCCGTCCATCGACCAGGGGGTGTGGGACATGGGGTGGGGTTCCGGTCAATCGCGCGCGTTCGGTCGCGTCCCGGGCGGACGGCGCGCCGCGCTCGTCGCCGTCGTGCTGCTCGCGGCGAGCGGGTTCGCCGCGGCGTGCAGCTCCGATGACGACTCGTCCGCGTCGAGCACGACGGCGTCGTCGACCACGACGAGCGCCGCGGCCAAGGAGCTCACGATCCTCGTGACCAACGACGACGGGGTCGGCGCCGAGGGCATCGACGTGCTGGTCCGGGCGCTGCAGCAGATGCCGGACACGAAGGTCGTCGTGGCCGCGCCCGCCGAGAACCAGAGCGGCACCGCCGGCAAGACCACCCCCGGCGGCGCGCCGGCGACGCCGACCACCATGCTCGGCGGCACCGAGGCGACGGCGGTGGCCGGGTTCCCCGCGGACTCGGTCGCGTGGGCGCTCGACGGCGGGATCGACGAGACACCGCAGCTGGTGGTGTCCGGGATCAACTCCGGTCAGAACATCGGCTCCTTCATCGAGCTCTCCGGCACGGTCGGTGCCGCCCGGCTCGCTGCGTCGCGCGGCATCCCGGCGCTCGCGGTCTCGGCCGGGCTCAACGACACCGCGGGGTTCGAGGAGGCGGCGAAGCTCGCAGTGGCGTGGATCGAGGAGCACCGCGACGCGATCCTCGACGGCTCGATGGCGACCACGCCGGCGTCGGTCACCAACCTCAACGTGCCGGGCTGCTCGACCGGCTCCGTGCCCGGCGTGCTCGAGGTGCCGGCCTCGGCCGAGCCGCCGGCGTCCCTCGATCCGGTCGCGTGCGGCGGCTCCGAACCGGCCCCGCCGCCGGCCGACGACGTCGCCGCGATCGCCTCGGGTTGGGCCTCCCTCTCGGACATCGGGGTGGGCTGATCGGCCGCTCTCCGTGGCCGTGCCATGACGGGATGTGGTCCGGAGGTCCGAACTCGGGGGGAAACTCAGGTCCCCACGACCGAAATCGTTGACCGGGGTTCAGCTTTCCTGGAAGCTCGGAGGAGCGCCCGCGGAGGCTGTCCGCGGGCAGGGGGCTGAAGGAGCACACCGTGCGGAGATGGGCGATCGTCGCGGCAGCAGTCGCGTTCACAGCACTCGTCGTGGGGGCCTGCACGGTCCCGCCGACCGATCCGGGTCCGACGACCACGACGTCGTCGACCACCACCACGTCGACGACCGCCCCGCCGGTCGACGCCGACGGTGACGGGTTCACCAACGTCTCGGACTGCAACGACTCCGATGCGCAGATCTATCCGGGAGCACCGGACCCGATCGACGACCAGAACATCGACAGCAACTGCGACGGCGAGGACGGCGTCGTCACCGACATCACCTACGTGAAGTCGAGCGGCGGGGCCGACACCTCCACCTGCGGCGTGATCGCCGAGCCGTGCGCCACGATCGAGCAGGGCCAGAACCGCACGCCGGCCATGGGCACGACCACCGTCGCGATCGCCGGTGGCAGCTATCCCCGGTTCGAGGTCCGCGACGGGCTCTCCATCCGAGGTGGGTTCGGACAGAACTTCAAGCGTGGCGCGGCGGCGTCCGGCACCACGGTGGCCACCGTGAACGGCAGCTACGACCCCGACGTGCAGGCCTCCGTGGCCATCCTGGCCGACGGCATCGTCCTGCCGACGAGCGTCACCGACCTGCGTGCCGTCGGTGCTGACGAGTCCGGCAGCGGCCGGGCGAGCTACGCCGTGATCGTCCGCAACTCCTCCTCTGCGCTGACGATGGACTCGATCAGCGTCCTGGCCGGCAAGGGTTCGAACGGCACGGTCGGATCCGCCGGGACCTCGGCGACCCAGACGCCGGCCCAGTCCGGCAACGGTGGTCAGAACGGCGAGGACGGGGTCTCGACCTGCAGCACCAGCCGTCGCTCCGGCGGCGCAGCCCTCACCGGCACCGGTGCGGGCGGCGCGGGCGGCGCGCAGGACACCTCCTGCAGCGCCGGCCAGTGCGTCATCGGCGGCAACTGCAACGCCTCAGCGGGTCTCGCGGGCACGAACGCCGCGGTCACCGGCCCCGGCTGCGGCACCGCCGGTGGCGG
>JAEZAI010000356.1 GCA_023427825.1 Actinomycetes bacterium | reverse complement strand
GTGCGGAGGAGCGCGGTGCGGTCGGCGAGGTCGACGAGGACTTCCTGCGGGCGCTCGAGCGCGGCATGCCGCCGACGGGAGGACTCGGCATCGGCATCGACCGGCTGGTGATGCTGCTGTCCGGCGCGTCGTCGATCCGCGACGTCATCCTGTTCCCGACCCAGCGGCCCGAACGGCGCAGCGCGACGGGCGCGAGCGCGGCCACCCCGATCCTCCCCGGCACGCCGCTGCCGACGTCCGTCCGGCCCGGCGCGCCCGTGTCGGTCGTGCGGCTGTCGGGCCTCGTCCGCGTGGTCGCCACGCTGACGACCGTCGTCGGCGTGCTCACGATGCTCAGCGCGCTGCCGTCGCTCGCCGTGCGCGTCGTGCCGATCGACGAGCTGGTGTCGCCGCTGCCGCAGGCGGTCGACGACCGCGTCCTCGCCGTCGGTCTCGGACTGTGCATGGTGCTCCTGGCCGGGCAGCTGCTGCGGGGGAAGCGCCGCGCGTGGAAGCTGGCGGTCGGGCTGTTCGCGCTCTCGGCCGTGCTCAGCGTGGTCCGGGGCGGAGAGCTGGTCGCCCTGGTCACGTCGGTCAGCATGCTGGTCGTGCTCGGGCTCACCCGACGCGACTTCACGGGCCTGCGCGACCCGCCGTCGGTGAGCCAGGTCGTCCTGGCCGCGCCCCGCTACCTGCTGTTCGTCTACACCTACGGGTTCCTGGCGCTGTGGAGCCAGCGCAACCGGCTGGACCCGCCCTTCGGCTGGGTCCGCTCCGCCGAGGCGATCACGCTCGGGCTGTTCGGCGTGTCCGGGCCGTACACGTACCGGGGGACGTTCGCGGCGTGGTTCCCGACGTCGCTCGTGGTGCTCGGCGTGATCGGGCTGCTGCTGCTCCTGTGGCTGCTGCTGCGGCCCGCGGTCGCGGCGGCCGGGGGCACGACCGACGCGCGCGCCCGTGCCGAGGGACTCGTCGACGAGTGGGGCTGGGACACGCTCGCCCCGTTCGCGCTGCGGAGCGACCGGAGCTGGTTCTTCTCGTCCGACGGCCGGGCGATGATCGCCTACGGCTATCTCGGCGGGTTCGCCCTGGGATCGGGCGACCCGATCGGTGACCCGGCGTCGGTGCCGCTGGTGGTCGACGAGTTCATCGAGCACTGCCGCCACCACGGCTGGCAGCCGGCGTTCCTCGCCGCGCGGGAGATCGACGTGCCGTTCTACGCCGAGCGCGGGTTCCGCGACTTCTACCTGGGCGACGAGGCCGTGCTCGACTGCCGTCGCTTCGACCTGGACGGTCCGGGCATGGGCCCCGTGCGCCAGTCCGTCCGTCGGGTCGAGGCCAACCATCGCTTCGAGCTCCTGGCCGAGGCGGCGGCGCCCCCGGACCTCGTGGCCCGCCTGGACGAGATCAGCGTGCGGTGGCGCAAGGGCGCCGACGAGCGCGGCTACACGATGGCGATGAGCCAGGCCGTCGGCTCGGACGACCCGGACCGCCTGCTCGCCGTCGCGTGGGCCGTGCCGGAGGACGGCGGCGACGAGGTCCCCGTGGCGTTCCTGCGGCTCATCCCCGTCGGCCGAGCCGACGGCCCGTACGGCCGGGGCTACACGCTGGACCTGATGCGACGGCTGCCCGGGGCCGCCAACGGCATCGTCGAGTACCTGGTCGCGCACACGGTCCGGGAGCTCGACGAACGCGGCGTGCGACGGCTGTCGCTCAACTTCGCCGCCTTCTCCCGGCTGCTCGACGACGACGTCCAGCACACTCGGGTGGACCGGCTCCTGCGCAGGATCGTCGACGTGCTGAACCCCTACTACCAGATCCGCTCGCTGCGGGAGTTCAACGAGAAGTTCCAGCCGGAGTGGCAGCCCAGATCGCTGGTGTACGCGGATCCCGGCGACCTGCCGAAGGTGGCGTTGCGCTACGCGTTCCTGGAGGGGTTCGTGGACCTGCCGATCCTCGGGCGCCTGCTGTCGGGACCCACCGAGGTGACGAGCCCGTCGCCGGGGACCGCACCACCGGGCGGTGCCTGACACACTGCACGGGTGGCGAACTCGACACCTGGCCTGCTCGACCGACTGAGGGATCCCGACGCCGATCCGGCCGAGGACCGCTCGCGGCTCCGCTTCGCGGCGATGATGGCCGGCATGGGCGTGGCGCACTTCGTGGCGCCCGGGCCGTTCCGACGGATCGTGCCGCGGTGGTTCCCGTGGCGCAGCCAGGCGGTGGTGTGGAGCGGCGTGGCCGAGGTGGCCTCGGGGGTCCTGCTGGCGGTGCCCCGCACGCGCCGCGCCGGTGGCTGGCTGTCGCTCGCCACGATCGCGGGCGTGTACCCGGCCAACGTCCAGATGGCCATCGACGCCAGCCGCGGGGTGCCGCAGGTGGCGGCCCCGACGTGGGCGACGTGGCTCCGGCTGCCGCTGCAGCTGCCCATGCTGGCCAAGGCGTGGAGCTTCACCCGCTGAGCGCGGCACGCGACGACGGTCCGCCGGCCCTGCCGGGTCTGGCCGACACGGCGGTGCTGCGGCACCGTCTCCTCAGCGCGCTTGGCGGGCTCCGCTCGATCGGTTCGGCGCACGTGGTGGGCCTGCTGCGCGTGGACACCGGCGAGTGGTCCCCGACCGACGCGGCGGAGCGCATCCGCGCCGCGGTCCGCCCGGGCGACTCGCTGGCGATCGTGGGACCCACACGTTTCGTGGTGCTCTGCGAGCGGCTGAGCCACCCGGACGACCTGCCCGCGATCGCCCGTCGTGTGGAGCGCTCGCTGCTGGGTCACGACGAGGACGGTGGGCCCCTGCCGCCGGATCGGCCGACCATCGAGCTTGCCTACGTGGACCCGTCCGACCCCGACCCGGCGGCGCTGCTGCGGGACGACGACGGCGAGCGGTGGATGCCGTTCGACTACGTGCTGAAGGGGATCGGCGCCGGTCGCGAGCGCGCGGAGGCGGCGCTGCGCGCCACGCGTGACGGCCGGGAGCTGGTGCTGCGCTACCAGCCCGAGGTCGAGCTGGCCACCGGACGGCTCGCCGCGGTCGAGGCGCTCGTCCGTTGGGAGCGCGACGGCGAGCTGATCGGCCCCGACGAGTTCATCCCGCTGGCGGAGGAGACCGGGCTGATCGTGCCGATCGGTGCGTGGGTGCTGCGCACGGCGTGTGCCCAGCTGGCGGAGTGGCGCACCGCTGGTGCGGCGGCCGACGTGTCGCTCGCGGTCAACGTGTCGCCCCGGCAGCTCCAGCACGACGGGTTCGTGGACGACGTGGCGGCGGTGCTCGACGGATCGGGGATCGGTCCGGGCGACCTCACGATCGAGGTCACGGAGGCCGTCCTGCTCGGGGACATCGAGGTGGCGAGCCGCCTGCTGCAGCAGCTGCGCGACCTGGGCGTGCGGATCGCCATCGACGACTTCGGCACCGGCTACTCGTCGCTCACGTACCTGCACCGGCTGCCGGTCGACGCCGTGAAGCTCGACCGCACCTTCACCGACGGCCTCGGCACCGACGAGCGCCTCACAGCGATCGTCACCGCGGTCATCGACCTGATCCTCGCCATCGGCCTGGAGCCGATCGTCGAGGGCGTCGCCACCCAGGAGCAGTACGACCGGCTGCGCGACCTGGGCTGCCGCCTGGCACAGGGCTCCTTCGTGGGCGCGCCGGTCGCGGCCGACGAGCTGCTCGACCGCCTCCGCTGACGGTCCACGGACCGCGCCTCCCCTCGCTCGAACGAAACAGACGCAGCGGGTCAGAACGGGAGGTCAGGATGTCCGAGCACGCGGTGCGGGTCGCACGCGTCGCGGAGCGTGCGCACGAGCGCCCGGTCGCCGGGCGGGGTGACCGCCGTCCACCAGTCCGCGTTGTGCGGGCCGATCCCGTGCTCCGCGCTGTAGCTGCCGTCGTGGTCGTGCACCGCGGTCGAGAACACGATCGAGCGGGCGAGCTCGCGCTCCTCGGGAGACGGGGGGCCGTCGGGGAACACGAGGTTGCAGTGCGTGCCGCCGTCGGCCCAGTGTCCGAAGTCGGCCACGACGGCCCGCGGGAGCGCCTCGGCGACCCGGTCGACCACGTCGGTCCGGAACGACACGAGCTCGGAGCGGGGGACCGAGACGTCGAAGCCGACCACCGTCCCCGTGCGGGCCAGACCCTCGGAGATCGAGTGGCGCAGACCCCAGGCGTCGTCGAACGGCACGAGCACCGCGTCCAGCACGGCGCCGCTCGCGGTGACGTCGGCGACCGCGGCGGCGAGCGCGTCCTCCACGTGCGACGGTCCCGCGGCCTCGACGAGCACGGTCACCTCGGGCACCGTCCCGTCGGCGAGCGGCCGGCCCGGGTGCCACGGCGCCCGGATGCCCGGGACGGTGTCCACCGCCATGGCGATCGACGTCGACGACATCACCTCGTAGGCGCAGAGCAGCGCGCCCAGCGATCCCTCGACGACCCGCAGCGCGGCGATCGCCCCCGAGGCCCCGGCGGGGGCGAGCAGGGCGCACGCCTGCTCCCTGGGACGGCGCGACAGCTCGACCGCCACACGCGTCACCACGCCGAACGCGCCGGCGGAGCCCACGACCACCGAGCTCAACCGTGGTCCGGTGTTGTCCTTGCGCAGCCGGGTGAGGTCGTCGAGCACGGTCGGGCGCTCGTCGGCGTCGGCGCCGGCATCGACGTCGGCCAGCACCACCTCCAGGCCGAGCACGCGCCGACGGACGTCGCCGTCGTGCAGCATCCGCGCCCCGCCCGTGTTGGTCGCCACCATGCCGCCCAGGCTCGGGTCCGCGGCCAGGTCGATCGGCAGGGCCAGGTCGTGCGGCGCCAGCAGCTCGTTCAGGGCCGAGAGCCGGACGCCGGCCGGGACGATGGCCACGCGGTCGTCGACGTGGAGCTAGATCGGCTCGACCAGACGTTCCGTGCTCAGCACGACCAGCGGACGATCCACGTCGCCCGCGTCCGCCGCCGGGACCGAGGCACCCACGAGCCCGGTGTTGGCGCCCTGCTGCAGCAGCCCGACCTCGTGGTCGACCGCCCATCGGACGACCGTGCGGACCCCCTCGGTGGTCGCCGGTCGCACGACCGCCGCCGCGTGGCCACCGCTGCCGCGGGCCGGCCGCTCGTACCCGTCGAGCACGTCGCGCCCGGGACGCAGCACGGCGCCGTCGCCCAGCCGGGCCGCCAGTTCGTCCAGCCACTCGTCCACCACGCGCCAACATAGGGGTCGCTGTCGGCACGCCGTGTCGATTCGGGGGCCCGGTCACGGGTGAGCAACCAGGGGGCAGCATGCGGGTCGCGGTGTGGGGAACGGGCAACGTCGGACGTCCGGCGATCCGGGCGGTGGTCGCGGACCCGGCGCTCGAGCTGGCGGCCGTGATCGTGTCGGACCCACGCAAGCAGGGCCGCGACGCCGCCGAGCTCTGCAACCTGGACGGACCCACGGGCGTGGTGGCCACGCTCGACCACGCGGCGGTCCTGGCCGGCGGCTCGGGGCGGATCGACGCCGTCGTCTACGCCGCCACAGGCGACACCCGGCCCGACGCGGCGGTCGACGACATCGTTGCCTGTCTCGAGGCCGGCGCAGACGTCGCCTCCACGTCGGTGTACCCGCTGATCCACCCCGGCTCGACCCCACCCGAGCTCCGCGACCGCATCGAGGCCGCGTGCGGGTCGGGCGGGTCGCGTTGCTGGGTGTCGGGCATCGATCCCGGGTTCCTCACCGACCTGGTCGCGCCGGTCATCATCGGCACCTGCGTCTCGGTCGACCGGGTCACCGTCCGGGAGACCTTCAACTACGCCACGTACCACGCGCCGCACGCGGTGAAGGAGCTCGTCGGCTTCGGTGGCTCCATGGACGAGCTGCCCCCGATGCTGTGGCCGACGGTCCCGACCATGGTGTGGGGCGGTGTGCTGCGGCTGCTCGCCGAGGCGCTCGACGTGGTGGTCGACGACGTGGTCGAGGAGATCGAGCGCCGCCCGCTCGAGCACGACATCGAGCTGCCGATCGGGCGCTTCGCCGCGGGCACGCTGGGCGCGTTCCGCCTGCGCCTGAACGGGATGGTCGGTGGCGAACCCCGGATCGTCGTCGACCACGTCACCCGCATCGACGACAGCTGCGCCCCCGACTGGCCGTACGCACCGGAGCGCTCGATGGGGTGCCATCAGGTGCTGATCGAGGGCGATCCCGACGTGACGCTGAGCATCGAAGCCATGGACACGGCCGACCCGGCGACCCGCGGCGACCACAACGTGGGCGGCATCGCGCTGTCCGCCGGACGTCTGGTCCACGCGCTGCCGGTCCTGCGTCAGGCGCCGGTCGGCATCGTCACCGCGCTCGACCTCCCGCTGGTCCCCGTCCCGGGACTGCTGCGCACCACCTGAC
>JAEZAI010000344.1 GCA_023427825.1 Actinomycetes bacterium | reverse complement strand
GCCTCGTCGGACTTGGCGTTGAGGAAGTCCCGGACGACCTTGCGGAGCTCTTCCTGCTCCTCGCTGAATGCGAAGTTCACTGTGCGTTCCCCCTGGGATGCGTCGGAGTGCGTCGTGCGGCGCAGGTTCTACACCGACCGGCACCGCCGCGCACGCCACCGGGAGTCCACATGTGTACGCAACACGTCGGGATCCGCAGCAGGACGGCACGGAAGGGCGCTCGACGCCGATAGCGTCGTGCCCATGTCCGACACGACGCCCGACGGATCGGTTCCCCCCACCCGCACCGGACGGGTCGGCTACGCCCCTGGCGTCTACGACCTGTTCCACGTCGGGCACCTCAACATGCTGCGCAACGCCTCGCAGTTCTGCGACCACCTGATCGCCGGCGTCGTCAGCGACGAGATGGCCCAGCGCAACAAGGGCAACCGCCCGGTGGTCCCGCTCGAGGAGCGCCTGGAGATCGTCGGCGCCATCCGCTGGGTGGACGAGGCGGTCGCCGAGGACGTGCCGCACAAGCTCGAGATGTGGGAGCGCCTGCGCTTCGACGTGATCATCAAGGGCGACGACTGGAAGGGCACGGACAAGGGCGACAAGTTGGAGTCCGACTTCGCCGCCCACGGCGTGGACGTGGCCTATGTGCCCTACACGCAGCGGACGTCGAGCTCCATGCTCCGCCGCATCCTCGAGCGCGAGCTCGAGGGGTCCTGAGCGCGGCAAGTTCGATTCACCCCTTCGACACGCTGGGTGGTTCCACCCAGGCAGGGTGGCCGGTCCGCGCCCCGGCTCGACGACGGTTCCGTCACGGAGCGTCACAGAGCTGTCACAGTTGCACCCGTGTCATTCGTGACGACTGCACGACTTCTGCAACACAATCGCAACATCCTCGGATAGGCTGCCTCCCGTTGGGGATCGAGAAATCGGGCTCAACCTCTGCCGCTCGTGGGTCGATGGACCTACAGACCGGACCGCTGCCAAGGGAGAGCTCCGCGTGAAGCACCGGATCCACATCGTCACACTGACCGTCCTCGTGACCCTCGCCGCTGCGGCGTGCTCGGGCACGCCGGGTATCGACGGCGATCAACCACCGACCACGGCCGCCGGCCGCCCCTCGACGTCCAAGCCGTCGACGAGCACCACGCTGGCGCCGACCCAGCCCGTGTCGCCCACCCCGGCGCCCACGCCCAGCCCGACCCCCAGCCAGGTCGTCGGCGTCGGCACCACGCTCGGCTCCACCAACTACCCGGTCCCCGCCGGGGCCCTGGTCGTCGCCCCGAACGGCAACGACAGCAACCCCGGCACCACGGCCGCCCCGCTCCGCTCGCTCGGCCGGGCCGTCGCCGTGGCGCCCTCGGGTGCCACGATCGTGCTCCGCGCCGGCACCTACCACGAGTCGGTGACCATCCCGTCGGGCAAGGCCCTCACCGTGCAGAACTGGCCGGCCGAGGTCGTCTGGTTCGACGGCAGCGAGCCCATCAGCGGCTTCGTCGCCGACGGCGCCCGCTGGCGCAAGGACGGCTGGACCGCCAAGTTCGACCACTCCCCCACCTACACCCGTGGCGCGGCCGACAGCACCCAGGAGGCCTGGGGCTTCGTGAACGCCAGCTACCCGATGGCCGCCCACCCCGACCAGGTGTGGATCGACGGACAGGCCCAGTCGCAGGTCGCCTCGGCCGCCCAGGTCGGCGCCGGCACCTTCTACAAGGACGACGGCGGCAACCGCCTCTACCTCGGCACGAACCCGTCGGGCCGTGACGTGCGCGGCGCCACGCTCGTGAAGGCCCTGTCCATCCGCGGCGCCGGCTCGACCGTGCGGGGCATCGGCTTCCGCCGCTACAGCCCGTCGGTGCCCGACATGGGCGCCATCACCGCCGAGGCGGCGAACATCACGCTCGAGCACCTCGTCGTCACCGACATCGCCACGACCGGCGTGAGCGTGCTCGCCTCCAACGGCACCCTCCGCAACCTGGACGTGTCCCGGGCCGGCATGCTCGGCATCCACGCCAACTACGCCGACAACCTGAAGGCGCTCGGCGTGATCGCCCAGCGCAACAACGTCGAGCGCTTCAACCAGGCGCCGGTCTCCGGCGGCTTCAAGGTCACCCGCACCCGGGGCGTGACCGTCGCCAAGAGCGTGTTCCGCGACAACCAGGGTCCGGGCTTCTGGGCCGACGAGTCGGTCTACGACGTCAAGGTCACCGGCTCGGACATGATCGGCAACAGCGGCCACGGCACCTCGATCGAGCTGTCGGCCAAGGCGCTCTTCGCCGACAACGTCGTGTCCGGCAACGGCGGCAACGGCATCAAGGTCAACGACACGTCCGACGTGACGCTGGTCAACAACACGTTCGTCGGCAACAACCGCCCGGTGAACATCGTCCAGGACTACCGCCGGGCCGCCGATCGCTCGACGCCGGGCCACGACCCCCGCCAGCCCTTCCCGGATCCGACGATGACCTGGATCAACGGGCCGGCGCTCGTGCAGGGCAACGTGATCTCGGCGCCGTCCGCCGGCAACTGCCTCCTCTGCGTGGAGGACTACTCCAAGCAGTACACCGCCGAGCAGCTGAAGATCTCGGCGACCGGCAACGCCTACCACCGCAACTCGGCGGGCTCGCCGACGTGGCTCGTGGTGTGGTCGAGGGGCGCCACCAACCCGGCGGTCTTCAACGACCTGCCGGCGTTCCAGTCCGCCACCGGGCAGGAGGCCGCCGGCCGGATGAGCACCGGCACCGCCCTGACCGACAGCGCGGGCAAGGCCACGGCGCTCGGCAGCCAGCTGGACGCCGCGGCACCGCCGCTGCCCGCCGGGGTCGCGTCGGTGATCGGTCAGAGCACCGGCGTGCGCCACTACGGCGCCTTCCGCTGAGCCGACGGACCCGCTGAGCCGACGGACCCGCTGAGCCGACGGACCCGCTGACCGACGGACCAGCTGAACGGATGTGCTCCGACCCGGCCGCTCAGGACAGGGCGGCCGGGGCGAGCAGCCGCAGCTGCTCCATGATCTCGGACCGGTAGCGCGCCGGGGAGTACCGCTCCTCGGCGCGTGCCGCGTCGCTGATCGCGAGGAGCCGCACCTCGTCCCAGTGCTCGACCAGGTCGACGACGGCGTCCGCGAACTCGCTCGGTCGGCCGGGCGGCACCGAGCGGGCGGCCTCGGCGCCCGACACGGCCTCGAGCAGACCGCTGCTGGCGCTGGCGATCACGGGCCGCTGCGCGAGCGTGCCCTCCACGGCGGTGTTGCCGAACGGCTCGTCACCCCTCGACGGCACCAGCAGGATGTCGGACTCGTCGAGCAGCGGCCAGATGCCGTCGACGTAGCCGTGCAACGTGACGGCGGCGGGATCGTCCAGCTCGGCGATGCGGCGGCGCATCTCCTCCTCGACGTGCTCGTATCCCGGATAGATCGAACCTGCCACGTCCAGGGTCACCGGACGACCGCGCCGCTGCAGCTCCCCGATGGTGTCGATCGCGTCGAGGATGCCCTTGCGCTCCGACAGGCGGCCGACGAACAGCAGGCGCACCGGCCCGTCGATGCGCTCCCGCGGCGGTCGCGGTGACGCGGGGCCGATCACGCCGTTGTAGACCACCGTGCTGTGCCGGCCGAGGCGCCCGATCACGTCGGTCAGGACCTTCTCGGAGAAGCGGCTGTTGACGATCAGCCGGTCGGCGAACAGCAGCGGGCTGGCGAGCGCCGTGCGCACGGGCCGCGACGGCGCGGACTCGGCCTCGTGCACGTGGCACACCGACGGCACGCGTGCGACCTTGGCCAGGCCCAGCCACTCGGGAGCGGTGAGGGTGCTGAGGTACAGCACGTCGGGACGGACGTCCTTGAAGAGCGCCATACCCGGCCGGTAGGAGCCGATGGCGTCGCCGGCCAACCTGATCAGACCCCGCGGCGACATGTACGCACGGCGCAGCACCGGTGTCCGGCACAGGCGCACCTCGGCGCCGCGCTCCTCGATCAACGACAGCAACGGCCCGGTCTCGGGCAGCGTCACGACGGCCCGGTGACCGGCCTCGACGATCGCGTCGATGCTCTCGAGCAGCATCCGGTCCGAGCCGTAGAGGTCGGGACTGGGATGAGCGACCAGGACGGTGCCGCTCATGCGGTCACCGCGACCGGCCCGCCAGCGGCATCCGCCGCGTCGAAGGCGACCGCGTCGTCCAGGGCGCTGCGCCGGGCGACCACGTACCAGCCGATGCACATGAAGAGCCACGTGCTGGCGAAGTTCGCGAGCGACCCCGCGCCCTCGAAGAAGATCGAGTCGACGAGCAGGAACGTGATCACGCCGAGCATCATCGCCCGGTCGAGCGCGAGGTTCCCGGAGCCGGTCTTGGGGAGGAGCCGGATGCCCAGGATGAGCGAGACGACCATCCCGGCCCACACGAGCAGGCCGACGAAGCCGAGCTCGACCAGCACGTTGACGACGGCGTTGTGGCCGCCGCCCAGGCCGGTCTCCTCGTAGAAGATCCCCCGGGAGGCGGTG
>JAEZAI010000276.1 GCA_023427825.1 Actinomycetes bacterium | reverse complement strand
TCTGCTCCACCCCGAGCACTGACCTCACCGCTCTGTCCTTCTGGGCACACCCGATCGGGTGTGCCCAGAAGGACAGAGCGGTGAGGTCAGTGCTCGGGGTGGAGCAGACCGAAGACGATGCCGTCGGTGAGCGCCTGCCAGGACGCCTCGATCACGTTCGGCGACACGCCGGTGGTGGTCCAGGCGCGGTCGCCGTCGCTGAAGTCGATGAGCACCCGCACCACGGATCCGGTGTCGCTGAGCCCCGGTGTGGTGGCGCCGTCGAGCACGCGGACCCGGAAGTCCGTCAGGTGGATGCGCCCGAGCGCCTCGTAGCGGCCGTTCAGCGCGTTGCGGAGCGCGGCGTCGAGCGCGTTGACCGGGCCGTTGCCCTCGCCGACGGCGGCCAGCCGGTCGTCGCCGATCCAGAGCTTGACCGTCGCCTCGGTCGACAGGTCGAGCATCGGCTCGGCCGCCTGCGCCGCGCCGTCCGCCAGCGGGTCCCCGGACAAGCGGAGCGCCTCGCGGTGGTAGCTCGACACCCGGTAGGCCTCGACGGCGAAGAAGTCCTGCTCCCACCCGCTCGCCCGACGCATGAGCAGCTCGAGCGAGGCGTCGGCGGCCTCGAACACGTACCCCTCGGCCTCGAGCACCTTCAGGCGCTCCGACAGGTCCGCGGCAGCCCGACCGTCGAGCTCGATGCCGAACTCCGCCGCCTTCATGGACATGCCGGCGCGGCCGCCCAGGTCCGACACCAGCACCCGCGTGTGGTTGCCCACCGCGGCCGGGTCGATGTGCTCGTACGACGCCCCGCCCACCTTGCCGAGCGCAGAGGTGTGCAGCCCGCCCTTGTGGGCGAAGGCCGACGAGCCGACGTACGGGTCGGCCGGGTGCGGCGGCAGGTTCACCAGCTCGGCGACGTGGCGGGACACGGCGGTCAACCGCTCCATCCGCCCCTCGGGCAGGGTGGCGATGCCCAGCTTGAGCGTGAGGTCGGGGATGACGGTCATGAGGTTCGCGTTGCCGGTGCGCTCGCCGTAGCCGTTGACAGTGCCCTGCACGTGGCTGGCCCCGCCGACGACCGCGGCCACCGAGTTGGCCACCGCGCACCCCGAGTCGTTCTGGGTGTGGATGCCGATGTCGGTGCCCTCGAAGTACGACGCGACCTCGGCGGTGATCCGCTGCACCTCGTGCGGCAGCGAACCGCCGTTCGTGTCGCAGAGGACCAGGACCTCGGCGTCGTTGGTGGCCGCGGCCTCGAGCACGCGCAGCGCGTACTCGGGATTGGCCTTGTAGCCGTCGAAGAAGTGCTCGGCGTCGAAGAACACGCGGAGGCCGGCGTCGCGGAGGAACCGCACCGACTCCCCCACCATCGCGATGCCCTCGCTGAGGGTGGTGCCGAGCGCTTCGGTCACGTGGAAGTCCCAGGACTTGCCGACGATGCACGCCGTGGAGGTGCCGGCCTCGACGAGCGCCTGCAGCGTGGGATCCTCGTCCACCTTGCCGGCGGGCCGGCGCGTGGAGCCGAAAGCCACGAGCGTGGCGGTCGACAGCTGCAGCTCGCCGGCGGCGGCACGCCGGAAGAACTCGGCGTCCTTGGGGTTGGCCTGCGGGTAGCCACCCTCGATCCAGGCCACACCGAGCCAGTCGAGCTGCTCGGCGACCCGCAGCTTGTCCTCGACCGTGAGCGAGATGCCCTCGAACTGCGCGCCGTCGCGGAGGGTGGTGTCGAAGATGTCGACCGAGCGCGGGGCCTCGGCCGCGCCGCCCACGTCGGGGAGGTCGAGCCCGCTCATCGGGGAACCCTCGGGGCGCTCATCGCACCAGCTCCACCCAGTCCTTGTACCGGTCGACCTGGCCGCGGACGACCTTGGCGTACTCGGCCGCGATGGCCGACGTCATGGGGCCGGGGCACGGGATCTTCCGGTCGTCGACCGAGTTCACCGCGGACACCTCGGCGGCGGTGCCGCACACGAACATCTCGTCCGCGATGTAGAGGTCGGAGCGGGTGAGGTCGCCCTCGACCACGTCGAAGCCCAGGTCGTCCGCGATCGCCGCGACCGTGCTCTGCGTGATGCCCTCGAGCGCTCCGGCCGAGACCGGCGGCGTGATGAGCCGGCCGTGACGGCCGACGAAGATGTTCTCGCCCGTGCATTCCGACACCAGGCCGGCCGGGTTGAGCATGATCGCCTCGTCGTAGCCGGCGTTCAGCGCCTCGACCTTGGCGAGCGAGGAGTTCACGTAGTTGCCGGTGGTCTTGGACGCCGGCGGCATGGCGTTGTGGTCGTGGCGCAGCCAGGTGCTGATCTTCATGCGCACGCCCTTGGTCACGGCGTCGTCGCCCAGGTACGCGCCCCACGGCCAGCAGGCGATCGACACGTCCACGGAGCACGGCAGGGTGTTGAGGCCCATCTCGCCGTAGCCGTAGTACGCGATCGGCCGGATGTAGCACGACGGCAGCCCGCTGGCGCGCACGACCGCCTTGGTGGCCTCGACCAGCTCGTCGGCCGAGTACGGGAGCGTCATGCCCATGATCCGGGCCGACCGCTCGAGCCGC
>JAEZAI010000163.1 GCA_023427825.1 Actinomycetes bacterium | reverse complement strand
GCGCCGGCTCGCACGCCGGCGGGCCGACGCAGGCGACGAGCACCTGCGCGCCCCACAGCTCCGCGAGGCGCAGCGCGGTCTCGACCGCGGCGAGGTCCGAGTCGGAGAACCCGGCGCCGTGTCGGCGGTGCTCGACGTTGCCGTGCAGCGGGTCCACCTCGGGGTTGAGGTCGACCCACTTCACGCAGGCGGCGACGAGCATCACGAGGAGTGGAAGACGACGCCGTGGCCGCCCTCGGGGTAGGTCCAGGTGATCGCACCCTCCTCGTTGCAGACCAGGTAGCAGGTCCCGCACTCGAAGCACTGCTCGTAGTTGAAGAGGATCCCGCCGTCGGCCGTGGGCACGAACAGGTCGGCCGGGCACGCGGTGATGCAGCCGCGCACGGAGCAGTCCCGGCACTTGGTGTCGTCGACGGTGATGTGGGCCCGGTCCTCGTCGATGCGGAACTCCACCGTCGACATCCGGTGCTCGAAGCTGATCTCGGGATACGTGTTGCTCATGGGGTCACCCGAACGTCTTCAGGGCGCGCAGCCCTTGTGAGAGGGCGTCGCGCAGGCGGACGCCGTTGGCCTTCATCTCGGTCCGCAGGATGCGGCGCAGGCCCGGCTTGGGCTGCGGGTTGTCGACGTGGAACATGCGCTCGGCCACGCCGCACGCGATGGCGGGCAGGCGCTGCTGGGCCAGCTCGGACATCACCAGGTGCGGCGCGTCGCGCAGCTTGCGGTGGTCCTTCATGACGAACGTGGCCTCGATGCGGGTCCGGTAGCTGTCGAGCCCGGCGGCAGAGGTGTCGCCCCGCTTGATCGCCCGCGCCGCCGCCTTGCCGGCGGCCGAGCCCGAGCCGATCGCGAAGTTCACACCCTCCAGCCAGATCCCGGCGGCCAGGCACATGGCGGCGGCGTCGCCGGCCACGAGGATCCCGTCGCCGATCATGGTGGGCATCATGTCGAAGCCCGCCTCGGGGATGACGTGCGCGGAGTACTCCTTGACCTCGCCGCCCTCGATGAGCGGGGCGATCGCAGGATGCGCCTTCATCCGCCGCAGGAGCTCCTCGGGCCGGGTGCCGCCCGCGGCCAGCGCCGGCAGCGAGAGGACGAGCCCGACCGCGACGGTCTCGGCGTTGGTGTAGATGAACCCGCCGCCCGGCACGTCGCCGGTGCACCCGATGATCTCGTAGTCCACGCCGTGGTCGCCGCGGACGCCGAAGCGCTCGTCGATCACCTCGCGAGGCAGGGCGATCGTCTCCTTGACCCCGACCGTGTAGTTGGCGGCGTCCACGGGTCCGTAGAGCCCGGCCTCCTTGGCGACGAACGAGTTCACGCCGTCGCAGGCCACGACCACCTGCGCCGTCAGGTCGCCGTCGGGCCGGTCGGTGCGGACGCCGACCACCCGGCCGCCGTCGGTCAGCAGGCCGGTCACGGTCGTGGACGTCACGAGCGTGGCCCCCGCCTCGGTGGCGTGCCCGGCGAGCCAGGCGTCGAAGTCGGGGCGGTACGCGGTCGCGCCGTTGTACGGCGGCTCGCCCCATGCCTCGGTGCGGTAGTCGACGGTCAGGGCCTGGTGCCCGGTGACGATCATCGTCGCCCGGCGGGTGACCCAGCGCTGGATCGGCGCCTCGGTCCACCACTCGGGGATGATCTCGTCCAGGATCCGCCCGTAGACCACGCCGCCGTACATGTTCTTCGAGCCCGGGAACGGTCCCCGCTCGATCAGGCACACGGACCGGCCAGCGCGGGCGAGCTCGATCGCTGCGGCCGATCCCGCCGGACCGGCGCCCACGACGATGGCGTCGAAGTCAGGCATCGCTCGTCCCTCCCGACGACAGGCGGGCCAGCAGCTCGTCGAGCGTGGCGTTGGCGTCGGCGACGACCGCCAGGTCCGCCATGCCCATCATCGGGCAGTGCGGGTCGGTGTTCACGCTGATCACGTGGTGGGGGTCCCCCAGGCCGGCGGTGTGCTGGACCGCGCCCGAGATGCCGAAGGCCAGGTACAGGTCCGGGTCGACGACCACGCCGGTCGTGCCGATCTGGCGGACGTGCGGGACCCAGCCCCGGTCCGTGATCACGCGCGTCGCGCCCATCGAGCCGCCGAGCAGCGTCGCCACCTGCGTGAGCTCCTCGAACCGCTCGGCGGAGTCCAGGCCGGCCCCGCCGCCCAGGATCCGGTGCGCCTCGGCCAGGTCCATGGTCGTGACGTCGGGCGGCAGCACCTCGACGACCGCGGCGTCGGGCACCGGGGCGGGATCGTCCACCTCGAAGCGCTCCACCACCGGCAGCTCCCCGACCGGACCGCCCGACGGATGGCCCACCCCGGGTTGCACGGTGACCACCACCGGACCGCGCAGCAGGTGGTCGGCCAGGACCGCGCCACCGAGGCACGCGGTCGACACGACGTCGTCGCGGATGGACACGGCGCCGGCGAGCACCGGACGGCCGAGCAGCGCAGCCAGTCGCGGGGCCAGATCGCGGCCGTCGGGCGAGGCCGGCAGCACGACCACCTCGTCGCCCTCCACGAGCGGCGCGAGCGCGGCGGCCCACGCCCCCGGAGCGAAGCCGGCGGGCTCCCACGCGCGGACGGACGTGGCCGCGCCGGCCAGACC
>JAEZAI010000471.1 GCA_023427825.1 Actinomycetes bacterium | reverse complement strand
GCGCATCGGCGGCTGGTTGATCGACTGGGTGATCGTCGTGGTCGCCGTGGTGCTCGTGTGGGTGATCGCCGGCGTCACGATCGGCGGGACCAGCTCCACCACGGTCAACGAGTTCGGGTTCGTCGAGGACTCGGCGTCGGGCGCCGGCGTCGCAGCGATGATCATCGCCTACGCGTTCACCGCGCTCGTGCCGATCGCCTACCACATCGTGTTCGTGGCGCTGAAAGGCCAGACACCCGGCGCCATGCTCGTCAAGGTCAAGGTCGTGCGGTTGTCCGACGGCCAGACGCCGGGCTGGGGACCCGCCGTCCTGCGATGGCTGCCCAACCTGGCCGGCATCGCCTGCTCGTTGATCACGCTCGGCCTCTACATCTGGGGCTTGGTCAACCTCTTCTCCAACGAACGACGCCAGACACCCTTCGACATGGCGGCCAAGACCGTCGTGATCGACGTCGCCTGAGCGTCGGGCATCCCTTCTCCGTTCCCACCATCCATCCGGAGGCACACGAATGAGTGATCCGAACTATCCACCGCCGCCCCCGGGTGGCGGTGCTCCGCCACCTCCACCGCCAGGAGGCACGCCGCCCCCGCCGGGTGGAGGGTTCGCCCCTGCGGGACCTCCGCCTGCGCAGCCGCCGCCTCCGGGCGGGTACGGCGGCGGTGGCGGGTTCACGCCGCCGCCCGCACAGCCCTACGGCGGCGGTGGCGGCCAGTACCCGCAGCTCGACGTCGGGGCGTCGATCTCCTACGGATGGAAGAAATTCCAGGAGAACGCCGGCCCGCTGGTGATCCTGATGCTGATCGTGTTCGGCGCCACCCTCGTGGTGAGCCTGCTCGGCCAGCTGGTCCTCCTGCCGGCGATCAACGACGACGGGGGTGCCGGGGCGATCATCAGCCTCGTCGGCTACTCGGTGATCTTCGTGCTCCAGTTCGTCGTGGCGTTCTTCCTGCAGGCGGGCGTCTACCGCGCCGGCCTGGGCGTGACCCGCGGGGTGAAGCCCGAGGTGTCGATGCTGACCAACACGGAGAACATGGGCAGCTTCGCCCTGACGGTGATCCTCGTCGGCCTCGGCGCCTTCGTCGGGTTCATCCTCTGCGTGATCCCGGGCATCATCTGGCTGATCTTCACGGCGTACGCCCCGATCATCGCCCTGGACAAGGGCGTCGGTCCCGCTGATGCGATCCGCCAGAGCATCGACTGGGTCAAGGACAACTTCGGCAAGGTGTTCCTGATCCTGCTCGTGTCGTACCTCGTGTACTACGTCGGCGTCGTGCTGTGCTGCGTCGGCGTCCTGGCGACGGGCCCCATCGCCCTCATCGCCGTCATCTACTCCTACCGGGCGCTCAACCAGGAGCCCGTCGTCCCCTGATCGGGGTCGGCGGGGTCGAGCACCCCGGAACGCGGAACGAGGGGGCCCTCCGGGGCCCCCTCGTAGCGTCCGGGCTCAGATGTCGTGCAGGACGTGCAGCGAGCGGAGGCGCCGTTCGATGTGGCTCTCGAGCGCGGAGGTGGCGATGCCCTCGACCTCATGGGTCACCGCGCCCTCGGGGAGCGACAGCGCCACGTTGAGCCCGCCGCCCAGGACGGCGCGGGACACGGCCAGCGCCTCGTCGGACACGGCGCGCCCGCCGCCGCACGACCGGCAGCGCACGCCCCCGGCCTCGAGCGCCAGGGCCAGCTCGCCGTCCTCCTCGCCGCAGCCGACGCAGGCATCGAGCTCGGGCGCCACGCCCTCGACCGCCAGCAGCTTGAGGAAGAAGGCGCCGGCCACCAGCGGAGGGTTGCGCTCGTCGATCGTCCGCAGCCCGCCCACGAGCATGTCGTGCAGCCGGGGCGCCGGCTCGCGGTCCTGGGCCAGCTGCTCGACCGCCTCCAGCAGCGACGCCGCCCGGCCCAGTCGCAACAGGTCCTCCCGCGTGTGGCGGAACGACTCGACGGTCTCCGCCTGCGTGACGATGTCGAGCTCGCCCCGGCCCTCGTGCAGCTGCAGCGACACGTAGGAGCCGGGCTCCAGACGTGACCCGAACTTGGACCCCGTGCGGCGCACGCCCTTCGCGACGGCCCGGACCTTGCCGGTCGACCGCGTCATCAGCACGACGATCCGGTCCGCCTCACCCAGCTAGTGGGTGCGCAGCACCACGGCGACGTCGCGGTAGAGGCTCACCGTTCGACCGGCCCGCCGTCCGCCCGTGCGCCGGGCGGGGCGTCAGGAGCCGTCGGCATCGCTCAGCCCGCCGAAGCGGCGGTCGCGGCGCTGGTACTCGTCGATGGCGGCGTACAGGTCGCCGCGGCGGAAGTCGGGCCAGAGCACGTCGGTGAACACGAGCTCCGAGTACGCCAGCTCCCAGAGCAGGAAGTTGGAGATCCGGTACTCCCCCGATGTGCGGACCATGAGCTCCGGGTCCGGCATGGTCGGGTCGTACAGGTGCTGGCGGATCGTCTTCTCGTCGATCTTGTCGGGCTTGATGCCGGACCGGGCGATCTCGCGCACGGCATCGACCAGCTCGGCCCGCCCGCCGTAGTTGAACGCCATCGACAGCGTCATGGCGGTGTTGTGCCGAGTCATCTCCTCGGTCTCGGTGATGCGCTTGAGCACCCGCTTGGGCACCCGCCAGTCGCGCCGGCCCAGGAACTGGACCTTCACGCCCTTGGCGTTGAGCTCGTCGCGGCGGGTCATGAGCAGCCGCTCGTTGAACCCCATGAGGAAGCGGACCTCGTCGACCGGGCGCTTCC
Organism: Actinomycetes bacterium; assembly: GCA_023427825.1. Classification (GTDB taxonomy): domain Bacteria; phylum Actinomycetota; class Acidimicrobiia; order Acidimicrobiales; family Microtrichaceae; genus Dermatobacter. The sequence continues at coordinate 4,551 of JAEZAI010000471.1, read as the reverse complement.
AGTTCTCGGTGGAGAACGCGTACACGGTGATGTAGCGGATCCCGGCGTCCAGGGCGCCCCACACCGTGTCCAGGAGGGCCTCCTCGCCGGCGGCGTGGCCGTCGGTCCGGGGCAGGCCGCGGCGCTGGGCCCAGCGGCCGTTGCCGTCCATCACCAGGGCCACGTGGACGGGCATCCGCTTCTTGTCGAGTGCGCTCAGCTCCACTTCCCGCACGCTACCCCTGCCGCCCCGACCGCATGTTCAGTACCCCAGGCGCTCGAGCGAGCCGGGCCGGGACTGCCAGTCCTTGTCCACCTTCACGAACAGCTCGAGGTAGGCACCCTCCGGGAGCTGCCGGCGCACGCGGGTGCCGACCTCCTTGAGGACCGACCCGCCCTTGCCGATCACCATGCCCTTCTGCGACTCCCGCTCCACCAGGATCTCGACCCGGATGTGCGGCCACTCCCACTGCGTGGTGCGGGTGGCGATCGAGTGCGGCAGCTCGTCGTGGGTGACGGCGAGCAGCTGCTCCCGGACCAGCTCGGCCACCCGGAACCCCTCGCCCAGGTCGGTGACCTCGCCGTCCATGTACCACTTGGGTCCGGACGGCAGGAGCGAGCGCAGATGGGCCACCAGGGCGTCCACGCCCTTGCCGGTTCGGGCCGACACCGGGAAGTACGAGGCGAGGTCGAACTCCGCGGCGAGCGCGAGCTGCTCGGCGATCCGCTCCGGCTTGGCCCGGTCGCACTTGTTGAGCACCACGACGGCGTTGCCGGGCACGCGCTCGGCGATGTAGCGGTCGCCGGGGCCGATGCGCTGCGTGGCGTCGAAGAGGATGCAGACGATGTCCACGCCCGCCAGCGCGTCGGTGGCGGACTCGTTGAGCCGCTCCCCCATCAGCGTCCGCGGCTTGTGGATGCCGGGGGTGTCCACGAACACGATCTGCGTGTCGTCGTCGGTGAGCACGCCGCGGATCTGGTGACGGGTGGTCTGCGGCTTGTCCGAGACGATCGAGACCTTCTCGCCCAGGATCCGGTTGAGGAGCGTGGACTTGCCCACGTTGGGCCGCCCCACCAGCGTGACGAAGCCGGAGCGGAAGCCCGGCTCGTCGGTGCCGACGAGCTCCTCGTCGTCCATCTCGTCCTCGTCGAGGACGTCGAGGTCGATCTCCCGGGGGTCATCCGCCGTCGGTCCCCGGGGTGCCTCGAGCTCCGGCTCGTCGTGGTCGTCCAGGTCGTCGTCGAACGGATCGCTCATGCGTCCTCGTCCACCTTCACGGGTTCGGTGCGCTCCACGCGGACGAGGCTGACGCGCCGGCCGTCGACGCGGTCGACGGTGATGCGGCAGCCGTCGAGCTCGACCACGTCGCCGGGCGCCGGCACCCGCCCGAGCGTGCCGAACACCAGGCCGCCGACCGAGTCCCACGTGCCCTCGGGAAGGTCCAGGTGGAGGCGTTCGTTGAGATCGCCCACGTTGAGCGTGGCGTTGACCAGGTAGATGTTCTCGCCGACCGGCTCGACCTCCACCTCCTCCTGGTCGAACTCGTCGTGGATCTCGCCGACGAGCTCCTCGAGCAGGTCCTCGAGCGTGACCAGGCCGGCGTTGCCGCCGTACTCGTCGACCGCCACGGCGATGTGGGTCTTGCGTGCCTGCATCTCGGTGAGCAGCTCGGCCACCCGCTTGGTCTCGGGCACGAACAGCACGGGCCGGGCGACCTCGGCCACGCAGCGGTCACCGCCGCCGTCACGCTCGGCGCCGAAGGCGTCCTTGGCGTACACCATGCCCATCACGTCGTCGGAGGTCTCGCCGTAGACGGGGAACCGGCTGCGGCCGGTCTCGATCGACAGCTCGACGGCGTCGCGGACGGTGGCGTCGGCCGAGATCGAGACCACGTCGGGCCGGGGGATCATGATCTCGCGCACCACGGTGTCGCCGAAGTCGATGATCGACTCGATCAGGTCCCGCTCGGACTCCTCGATGACCGCGGCCTCGGCCGCCTCCTCAGCCAGGGCGAGGATCTCCTCCTCGGTCACGAACGGACCCTTCTTCAGGCCCTTGCCCGGCAGCACCACGTTGGCCACCCCGATGAGGACGCGGGCGGGCCAGCGCAGCATGCGGCCGATGAGCTCGACCAGCGGCGCGGTCATCAACGCCGCTCGGTCGGTGTGCTGCAGCGCCCAGGTCTTGGGAGCGGCCTCGGCCAGGGTGAAGAGCACGACGACGTTGAGCACGATGCCGATGGCCACCCCGAGCGGGCCGAAGAGCCGGCCGGCGAGCACACCGACGAGGGCGGCCTGCACGGTCTGCACGATGTTCACCGCCAGGTAGGTGGCGTTGAGGTCGCGCTCCAGGTTCTCGACGATGCGCTGCACGCGCCGGCCCCGCTTGGGCTCCGACTCGGCCAGTGCAGCGGCGCGGGCGCGGGTCATGCGCGTGATCGACGTCTCGGCCACCGCGAGCACCACGGCGTTTCCGACGAGCACGATCACCACGGCGAGCAGGACGAGGTCCGTCCCGGTCACGACGCCACCTCCTCATCGTCCGGCTCGCCCTGCGTCCTCCACGGATCGCGGGCCGGCGTACGGCCGAGCGCTGTCAGCAACTCGCGCTCACGGGCCCACATCCGATCGCGCTCGGCGGACTCGGCGTGGTCCCAGCCGCACAGGTGCAGTCCGCCGTGCACGACCAGCAACGCCAGCTCGCTGTCCAGGTCGCCGGCGTGCTCGGGCGCCTGCGCCGCGGCCACCTCGGGGCACACCACCACGTCGCCCACCATCCAGTCGGGCGGCTCGCCGTCCAGGCCGTCGAGCGGGAACGACAGCTCGTCGGTGGGCCCGGAGCCGCCCAGGTGCTCGGCCTTGAGCTCGGCGATGGCGTCGGGCGCGATCAGCTGCAGCGACGCCTCTGCGTCCGCAGCCACGCCCTCGGCGCCGAGCACCGCGGCCAGCAGGTCGGCGAGCGCGTCGAGGTCGACGGGCAGGGCCGCCGCGGCGGCAGGATCCCGGTCGTCCCGCCGGGCGACGGCGGGGCGATCGTCGGAGGCGGTCACTGGTCCGTGCCGGTCCTCACGAGCCGCGTTGGGCGTAGGCGTCGACGATGTCGGCGACGATGCGGTGACGCACGACGTCCTTGCCCGTGAGGTGCACGAACGCCAGGTCGTCGATGCCCTCCAGGATGCGCTGGAGGTCGACCAGGCCGGAGCGACCGCCCGGCACGTCCACCTGGGTGACGTCGCCGGTGATGACCGCCTTGGACCCGAAGCCCAGGCGGGTCAGGAACATCTTCATCTGCTCGGGCGAGGTGTTCTGGGCCTCGTCCAGGATGATGAAGCTGTTGTTGAGCGTGCGGCCACGCATGAACGCCAGCGGCGCCACCTCGACGGTCCCCCGTTCGAGCAGCTTCTGCGCCGCCTCGGGGCCCACCATGTCGTGGAGGGCGTCGTAGAGCGGGCGCAGGTAGGGGTCCACCTTGGCCATGAGGTCGCCGGGCAGGAAGCCCAGGCGCTCGCCGGCCTCGACCGCGGGCCGGGTGAGCACGATCCGCTCCACGTCCTTGCGCTGCAGCGCCTGGACCGCCATGGCCACGGCGAGCCACGACTTTCCGGTCCCGGCGGGGCCGATGCCGAACGTGACGATGTTGCCGGCGATCGTGTCCACGTAGCGCTTCTGGCCGCTGGTGCGGGGCCGCACCCGACCGCCCCGGTGCGTGCGGAGCAGCTCGTGGGTGAACACCTCGGACGGGCGCTCGTCCGCGCGGACCATGTCGATGGTGCGGCGCACGACGTCGTCGCCGATCCGTTGGCCCTGCTCGAGTACGAGCACGAGCTCCTGGAAGACGCGGCCGACGTGCTCGGCCTCGTCACCCGTGACGGAGATCTCGTTGCCGCGGACGCTGATGACCGTCTGCGGGAAGGCGTCCTCGACCACGTCGAGCAACTCGTCGCGCGGACCGAGGAGGTCCGTCATCAGGTGGTTGCCCGTGACGTGGACGATCGTGGGCCGATCGGTGGTCGTCGTGCGAGCAGGTTCCATGGGAGGGCACAGTGTACTGGTGGCCCCCACCGAGGATCAGGGCAGTAACGGCGATCTGGACGCCGCGGCGGCCGATCTGCGGATCGAGCTCGAGATCGAGGCCCGGCGCCGCGAGCGCTGGATCCGCCACCGCCTGACCGAGGAGGCCACGCTGTCCGGGGCGCTCGCCGCCGCCGTCGGCCGCGACGTGGCGGTCCAGGTGGTGACCGGCGACCGCGTGTCCGGGCGATTGGCGGTCGTCGGCTCCGACGTGATCGAGGTGCGCCGGCGCCACGGCGTCACGTGGGTGTCGCTCGAGGCGGTCACGGCGTTGGAGGTGGGCGAACCCATCCCCGCGTCCGGTCCGCCGCTCGACGGGGCCTCGATGGTCGAGGTGCTGTGCGACCTGGTCGAGGACCGCACCGAGGTGGTGCTCACCCTGGCCGGCGGCACCGCCGTGCGCGGCGACGTGCTGGCGGTGGGCTCGGTCGCCACCATCGACACCGGCCCGGGCGGACGCACCACCTACGTGCCGGTGGCGGCGATCGTCTCGGTCACGCG
>JAEZAI010000127.1 GCA_023427825.1 Actinomycetes bacterium | reverse complement strand
GCCGCGCCGAGTGACGTCGCACGACCTGCGGATCGTCGTGAGCCGCGCCACCCGCCGCAGCGGCTCGAGGCCGGCCAGGCCGACGACCACCTCCACCACGTGAGCGGGCGGCCCCGACGGGTCGCCGGGGACGTCGATCTCGAGCCGGGAGCGGGCACCCGGCGTGCCGTCGACGTCCGCGGGGACCGGCACCTTCACGGTCCAGCCGTCCTCGGTCCCGACGCTCGCGTGGCGGTGGCGCACGGTGACGCCCCAGGCCCGCAGGCGTCCGGACGGCGTGTCCCAGTAGTCGGCGATCAGCGTCACCGTCCGCTCGGGACCGACCTCGACCGGGAGGCCGTCGAGGTCGATCGCCCTGCCGCCCTCAGGTCGTACTTGAGCTCCCTCTCCGTTCCCATGCCTCCACAATGCTCCAACACGGTGCCGGCGGGGTCGAGGGCGTACCATTCTGCGAGCCGTTGCGCTGGGGCAGCGGGAGGGGCCGAGGTCGGGCGACGCAGGCCGTCGTGCCGCCGGAGGGGAACGATCGTGACGATCACCAGGGGCACCCGTGCGACGTGCACGGCGTTGGTGTTGGGGCTGACGGCGGTGGCCGCGGCGTGTGCGCCGGCTCCGGGAGGACCACCGCCGACCACGACGCCGGTCGATCCCGCGCCGCCGGTGGTCGAGGTGTTCCAGGCCGTGACGCCGCGGACGGAGGCGCCGGTCACGGCCACGTTCCGCTGGCGGGTGTCGGATCCCAACGGCGACGTGCTCACCTGTCGGATCGACCTGGACGGCGACGGCGTCGTCGACCGCACGATCTCGCCGTGTCCGACCCAGGGCGACCTGCTGACCCAGTACCGCGACGCCGGGTCGTTCACCCCCAGGCTGGTCGTCAGCGACGCCACGTCCGACTCGCCGACCGCGTCGACCGGTCCGATCGCGGTGACGCCCGGTCCGTCGGAGACGTTCGACATCACCCTCTCGATCGATCCGGCCATGGCGCCCGAGTACGCGGCCGCGTTCGAGGCAGCGGCGGCGCGCTGGGAGCAGGTCATCGTCGACGGCTGGAACCCCGAGCCGCTGTCGATCCCCGAGGGCCTGTTCGGCTGGGTCCCCGCGTTCGACGGCGCCGTGGACGACGTGATGATCGCCGCCCGGGCGCCGTACCTGGACGGCCCGCTGGGCCTGCTCGGACAGGCAGGGGCGATCGGCAAGCGCTCCACGACCGGCGAGCCCTACTTCGGGATCATGGAGTTCGACTCCGCGGACCTCGAGCGGTTCGTGGAGAACGGCCGGCTGAACGACCTGATCCTCCACGAGATGGGCCACATCCTCGGCATCGGGTTCAACTGGGTGGGCGAGGGTCGCGTGGACGACCTGCTCGTCAACCCCACCTACAACGGCCCGGCGGCGAACGCCGCGTGGCACGAGCTGGGCGGCACAGGCCAGGTGCCGGTCGAGGACGGCGGCGGCGTGGGCACCTTCGGGGCGCACTGGCGTGAGTCGGTCTTCGACAACGAGCTGATGACCGGGTACAGCGACGGCGACGAGCGCATGAGCCGGATCACGATCGGCGCGCTCGTCGACCGCGGCTACGGCGTGGATCTCGACCAGGCGGACGCCTACGACCTGCCGGGCGCGGGCTTCGGGGCCGGCCTGCGGGCGGCGCCCTGGCCGCACCAGCACACGGTGCCGCTGGAGCCGCTGCCGGAGTCCGTCCTGAAGGGGAGTCCGTCCTGAAGGGCTGACGCCGCTCAGGCGTTCCGGACCGTCACGCGTTCTCGACCGTGCGGGCGAGGATGCCCAGCGTGGCCCGCAGCGCGCCCTCGGAGATGACCGGGAAGATCCCGGCCTCGCGCCACTGCGGCTCGATCCGGGACCAGTCGTAGTAGCTGGTCGCGCCCGTCGTCCCGGGCTCGTCGCCGGGCTCCAGGCGGTAGCCGTAGACGTGGCCGATGTTGAGCTGGCCCTCGATCTTCCAGGCGATCTCACGGTCGGGCTCGAACGTCACGATCCGGATCGTGACGTCGTACAACCCGAGGGGGTAGTCGTTCAGCGCCTCGCGGTCCATGTGCACGACGAACGTGTCGTCGACCGCGGTCACCACGTCGCCGTCCGCGCTCATCAACATGCCGGAGCTGTCGATCGACACGTGGCCCTGCGGATCGGTGAGCACGGCGAAGATCGCGGCCGGCTCCGCGGCGATCGTGCGCGACACCTCGATGCGCTCGGCGGGTGCGGTCGTGTCGGTCTCGTTCACGTCAGGTGACATGCCCACAGACTGCACGACGCGGTCCGCCCCGCGGGCCGGATCGCGAGCCGCGTCAGGCTCAGACGGGGAGTGCGACGCCGTGCTCGGCGGCGTAGGCGTCGAGCGCCGCGAGGTGGGTGTCGCGCTGCGTCGGCGACAGCCACGCCACCTCGAACGCGTTGCGGGCCAGGAGCAGGACCTCGGACGCGGTCAGGTCGGCCGCGGCCGCGAGCGCCACGAAGTTCTCGGTGATGTAGGTGCCGAAGTACGACGGATCGTCGGAGTTGCAGGTCACCCGGACGCCGGAGCGCAGGAGGTCCGAGATCGGCCCGGCCTTCATGTCGCCGGTCACGAACTCGTTCGAGATCGGGCAGCACGTGAAGCCGATCCCGCGGTCGCGGGCCAGGGCCACGAGCGACGGGTCCTCGACGATGTTCGTGCCGTGGTCGATGCGGTCCACCTCGATGTCGCGCAGGACCTGGCCGATGTGGCCGATCGAGCCGGGCTGGTCGATGTCGCAGTGGCTCGTCAGCAGGAACCCCTCGGCGCGGGCGCGGGCGAACACCGGTGCGAACCTGGACGGCGGGTTGTCCCGTTCGTCGGAGTCGAGCCCGACGGCGATGATCCACTCCTTGTAGGGCAGTGCCTCCATGAGGGTGGCCATGGCGTACTCGGGCTGCATGTCGCGTAGGAAGCACATGATCAGGCGCGTGGTCATGCCCAGCTCGCGCTCCGCGGCGATGCAGGCCCGCCGGTAACCGCTGATCACCGTGTCGAACGGGACGCCCCGGCTGGTGTGGGCCTGCGGGTCGAAGAACATCTCGGCGTGGACGACGCCCTGGGAGCTCGCCTTCGTGAGGTAGGCGAAGGCGAGCTCGTAGAAGTCGTCCGCGGTCACGAGGACCCGCATGGCGGGGTAGTAGATCGTGAGGAACGCGGTGAGCGACTCGAGCCGGTAGGTGGCACGGATCTCCTCGACCGTCTTCTCGGCGAGCTCGATGCCGTTGCGCTGCGCGAGCGCCATCTTCAGCTCGGGCTCGAGCGTGCCCTCGAGGTGCACGTGCAGCTCGGCCTTGGGGAGGCCCTCGATGAACGCCGCGAGCTCGGGGTCCACTCCGTAGGTGGTGGTGGGGTCGGTGAGGTCGATCGACATGGCCCGACCGTAGGCCCGACGGCCGCGACCGCCGAGGGCGTGGACCGCCTGTTCAACCGGCGTTCACACAACGCGCCCGGACGAGACCGGATAGGTTCGGGCGCGCTCCGGGCGAGGTCGTCACCTCTCGCGCCAGCGACGCTCGAACGGCAGCCGCCAGGTGTGCGGGCCGATCATCGAGTGCATGGCCGTCGGCCCCCAGGAGCCTCGCCGGTACAGGTGCACCGCGGGCGGGTCGTCGAGGAGCGGCTGGGACACCTCCCACAGCCGCTCGATGCCGGCCGCGCTCGTGAACAGCGTCTGGTCCCCGTGCATGGCGTCGTAGATGAGGCGCTCGTACGCCTCGAGCACGTGCTGCTCGTCCTCGGTCTCCTGCAGGGCGAACTGGAGGCTCAGCTTGTCGAGCACCATCCCGGGCCCGGGTCGCTTGCCGTAGAACGACAGCGACAGCTTGGGGGAGTCCGACAGGTCGAAGGTCAGGTGGTCCGGGCCGTAGCTGCTGACGTTCGACTCGGCGGGGAACATGCTGCGCGGCGGTTCCTTGAAGGCGACCGACACGATGCGCGCCCCCTCGGCCATCTCCTTGCCCGTCCGCAGGTAGAAGGGCACGCCCGCCCAGCGCCAGTTGTCGATCTCGCACCGGAGGGCCACGAAGGTCTCGGTCTCGGAGTCGGCGGCGACCCCGGGCGTGTCGCGGTAGCCCTCGTACTGGCCACGGGTCACGAACTGCGGATCGAGCGGCATCATCGACCGGAAGACCTTGTCCTTCTCCTCGTTGATCGCATCGGGTTCCAGCGCGGTCGGCGGCTCCATGGCCACGAAGGCGAGGATCTGGAAGAGGTGGGTCACGACCATGTCGCGGAACGCGCCCGACGAGTCGTAGGTGGTGCCGCGCGTCCCGACCGACAGCGTCTCGGGCACGTCGATCTGCACGTGGTCGATCAGCTGGCGGTTCCAGATGGGCTCGAACAGGCCGTTGGCGAACCGGAACGCCAGGATGTTGAGCGCCGCCTCCTTGCCCAGGAAGTGGTCGATGCGGAACACCTGCTCCGGCTCGAAGATCTCGTCGACCGTCGCGTTCAGGACCTTCGACGTCGCCAGGTCGAACCCGAACGGCTTCTCCATGACGATCCGGGCGCCGTGGTGCAGCCCGGTCGCGCCGAGCGTGCGGACCACGTCGGGTGCCGCGGCGGGCGGGATGCTGAGGTAGTGCATCAGCCGGCACTCGCCGTCCAGGTGGGACTCCATCTCCCGCACCCGGTCGGCCAGGCCCGTCGGCCCGAGCGACATCGGCGCGTAGCCCAGCTTGGCCGCGAACGCCCGCCAGTCCTCGGGGTCCACGCCGCCGCGGACGAACTCGCGGCAGGCGGCGTGCGCGAGGTCGCGGAAGCCCTCGTCGTCCATCTCCTCCAAGGACGTGCCCACGATCCGGGTCTCGGGCAGCATGCCGGCGCGGTCCAGCCGGAACAGCCCGGGCAGCAGCTTCCGGCGCGAGAGGTCGCCGGCCGCGCCGAACAACACGATCACGTGGGGATCCAGCGCGGTCACGCCGTCACGCTGTGGATCCGGTGTTACGGCTCTGTTGCCCGGCGGGGGAGAGTGCGTGAACCGGCCGCCCGGAGCCGCAGCTGCGCCGATGCCCGACGGTACGCTCCGCGGCCGTGGCGACAGTCGGCGAGGTCGGATCGGAGCTGTGCTTCCGCACGGTGCACGGCTACCAGCGGGCGTACCGGATGGCGGGCTCGGGCCCCGCGCTGCTGCTGATCCACGGGATCGGCGACGAATCGACCAGCTGGGCCCCGGTGCTGCCCGCGCTGGCGGAGCGCTACACGGTCATCGCCCCCGACCTGTTGGGCCACGGCTCCTCGGACAAGCCCCGGGCCGACTACTCGGTGGCCGCGTTCTCCAACGGCATGCGCGACCTGCTCGACGTGCTCGACGTGGACCGGGTGACGGTCGTCGGACACTCGCTCGGCGGCGGCGTGGCGGCCCAGCTGGCGTACCAGTACCCGGAGCGCGTCGAGCGCCTGGTGCTGGTCGGGACGGGCGGCGTCGGCCGGGAGGTCAGCCCGGTCCTGCGGGCCGCGGCCGCGCCGATGTCGGAGATCGGCATGGTGCCGCTCATGGTCCCCGGGGCCAACGAGGTCGTCGGCGCCGTGCTCGGGTTGCTCGGCCGTCTTGGCGTGGACATCGGCCGCGACGCCGGCGAGGTGGCCCGCGTCCTGCGCGGCATGCCCGACCGACGTCAGCGCGCGGCGTTCGGCCGCACGCTCCGCGCGGTCGTCGACCGCCACGGCCAGCTCGTCACGATGCTCGACCGGTCGTACCTCGCGGCGTCCATGCCGGTCCTCCTCGCGTGGGGCGACCGCGACGGGATCATCCCCGTCGAGCACGCGCAGCGGGCGCACGAGGCCATGGCCGGCAGCCGCCTGTCCATCTACGAGGGGGCAGGGCACTTCCCGCACCATGCGGAGCCCGACCGGTTCGTCGCCGAGCTCGTGGCGTTCATCGACGAGACCGAGCCGTACCGGAGCAACCGCCGCACCCGTCGGCGCCTCCTGCTGCAGGGGCCCGGCGGCGTCGCGGCCGACGAGCCCGCGGAGCCGGCGCTCCTGGGCTGATCGGCCTGCTCGCCCGGATGGCGCGTCACAGCCGAAGGGAAACGTGTCAGGAGTCCCTCACATCCTCGCCGCGGGCGCCGATGGGATGGCGTGGCACGAACGCAGACGACCAGCGCAGTCCTCGCCTCCGGTGGGAGGCTCCCCGTCCTCGTGCTGCGGCGCGACGAGCACGACGCGGCGGTGATGAGCCGCCACCTCCGGCACTCCAACCGGTTGGACGTGGCGATCGCCCGTCCCGCCGACCTGGTGCGCACGCCGCTGCGGTGGCCGGAGGACCCCCGCATCGTGCCGCTCGCGCTGTGCGTGCTGTTCCGGGACCGCCCGGGCACCGTCGCGGCGGCCGAGCAGCTCGTGCACCACGTGGGCGACGTGCCGGTGATCGGCGTGCTGGACGTGCCGTACCCCGATGCGGAGACGGCCGACATGGCGGCCGACCTCGTCGGCGCCGGTGTGGAGGACGTGGTCGACATCGACCACCTGACGCCGCTCGTGCTCGAGCAGATCGTCGTCGCCGCGATCGACCGACGGGTCGCCGGCTTCCTCCATCTCGCCGACGCCGCGTCGCTGCCGACCGACCTGCGCAACACCATCCCGACCTGAGCCCCGGCCGATGCCCGAGCCGGCCTCCGGCAACGGGGGACGCGCACGCCCGTGATCTCGGACCCGGAGCGCGGTTCAGATAGCCTGCAGCACACTTCCCTGGGGGCCGCCAGCGGGAGCGCACTCCAGCCACGGACCAACGGGTCCAGCCCGAGTCAGGGCCGAGTCGGACGCAGGAGAAGAAGTGCTCCAACTGACCGAGGAACACCAGCTGTTCCGCCAGACCGCGCGTGAGGTCGTCGAGAAGGAGATCGACGCGTACGCGGACGACTGGGAGCGATCGGGCGACTTCCCGGCGCACCAGCTGTTCCGCCGCTTCGGGGAGCTCGGCCTCCTGGGCGTGGAGTACGACCCCGCCTACGGCGGCGGGGGAGCGGACCACATCTTCACGATGATCCTGGGCGAGGAGCTGGGCCGCGCCGCCTCGCTCGGCGTCTCGATGGCGATCACCGTGCAGACCGACATGGCCACGCCGGCCCTGCACCGCTTCGGCACGCACGAGCTGAAGGAGCGGTACCTCCGTCCCGCGATCGCCGGCGAGCACGTGGCGGCGATCGGGGTGTCCGAGCCCGACGCCGGCTCCGACGTGGCCGGTCTGCGGACCCGGGCCGTGCGCGACGGCGACGAGTGGGTCATCAACGGCACCAAGCTCTGGATCACCAACGGCACCCAGGCGGACTGGATCTGCCTGCTGTGCCGCACGTCCGACGAGGGCGGCTACCGCGGCATGTCGCAGGTGATCGTGCCGACCGACGTGCCCGGGTTCTCGGTCAGCCGCAAGCTCGACAAGCTCGGGATGCGGGCCTCCGACACCGCCGAGCTCGTCTTCGACGACGTGCGGGTGCCGGTGTCGAACACGATCGGTGAGATCGGCCGCGGCTTCCAGCAGCAGATGGCCCAGTTCCAGAACGAGCGGATGATCGCCGCGTACCAGATGGTCGGGGCCACCGAGCTCGCCCTGGAGCGCACGATCCAGTACCTGAAGGAGCGCCAGGCGTTCGGCGCCCCGCTGCTCGCCAACCAGGCGCTCCAGTACGAGCTCGCCGACATCGCCGCGGACCTGGACATGGCTCGGCACCACAACTGGGCCGCGGTCGCCGCGTACCTGCAGGGCGAGGACATCACCCGCCAGGCCACGGTCGCCAAGCTCAAGACCGCCCGGCTCGCCCGTCGCATGGCCGACGTGGCCGTGCAGTTCCACGGGGGCATGGGCTACGTCGAGGAGAACTGGCCCGCCCGCTTCTTCCGCGACACGCGCCTGTGGTCCATCGGGGGAGGTGCGGACGAGGTCATGCTCCGCACCCTCGCCCGCATGAACGGCATCGTCGGCGACTGAGCCGCACCGACGTGTCCGTCGTACGACGCAAGGACCGCGCCCATCCGGCGAAGGTGGGGGCGGGGGGTGTGGCGCTGGCCGTCGGCGCGCTCGGCGTGGTGTTCGGCGACATCGGGACCAGCCCGCTGTACGCCTTCCGAGAGACGTTCGAGCACTACCACGTGCCCGTCGACCGGGCGAACGTCATCGGCGCCTGCTCGCTGATGCTGTGGTCGATGATCCTCATCGTCACCGTCAAGTACGTGGTGTTCATCCTCCGCGCCGACAACCACGGTGAGGGCGGCATCCTGGCGCTGACCACGCTGGTGGTCGGCCAGGGCAAGAAGGTGACCGGTGTGATGGCCACCCTGCTGCTGCTGGGCCTGTTCGGCATGGCGCTGCTCTACGGCGACGGGGCGATCACGCCGGCCATCTCGGTGCTGTCGGCGACGGAAGGCCTGGAGGTGGCGGCGCCGGCCCTCGATGCGTGGGTCCTGCCGCTCGCGGTCGTGATCCTGCTGGGGCTGTTCGCCATCCAGAACCGGGGCACCGGCACCGTCGGCAAGCTGTTCGGACCGGTGATGCTGATCTGGTTCGTCACGCTCGCCGTGCTCGGCATCACCCGCGTGTCGACCAACCTGGAGATGTTCGAGGCGATCAACCCGCTGCACGCGGCGGAGTACCTGTCGAGCAACGGGCTGCACGGCTTCCTGTCGCTCGGTTCGGTGTTCCTGGTGGTCACCGGCGGCGAGGCGCTCTACGCGGACCTCGGCCACTTCGGTCGGCGCCCCATCCGGATCTCCTGGTTCGCGGTGGCGTTCCCGGCTCTCACGCTCAACTACTTCGGCCAGGGCGCCCTGCTGCTCGACGACCCCGAGGCCATCTCCAACCCGTTCTTCCGGATGGGACCCGAGTGGGCCCGCTGGCCGCTGGTCATCCTGGCGACGTTCGCCGCGGTCATCGCCTCGCAGGCGCTGATCTCCGGCGCCTTCTCCATGACCGTGCAGGCCATGCAGCTCGACTACCTGCCTCGCATGTCGGTGCGCCACACGTCGGCCGACCACGTCGGCCAGGTGTACCTGCCGCTCGTGAACTGGGTGCTCGCAGCCGGCTGCATCGGCCTGGTGCTCGGCTTCCAGCAGTCGTCCTCGCTGGCCGCGGCCTACGGCATCGCGGTCACGGCGACGATGTTCGTGACGACGTTGCTCTTCTACAAGCTGCTGCGCCTCAACTGGGGCTGGTCCGCCACCAGGGCCATGGCGCTGTGCCTGCCGCTCGGCGCGCTCGAGCTCGGCTTCTTCGGCGCCAACGTGTTCAAGATCCCGGCCGGGGGGTGGTTCCCGCTGCTGGTCGGATCGCTGATCATGGTCGCGATGACCACGTGGCGGACCGGCCGGCGCGTGGTCGCGGAGCGGCTCAGCGTGGGGCGGGTGCCCATCCGGGACTTCATCGCCCGCCTGCCCGAGGACATCGCCCGGGCCCCCGGCACCGCCGTGTTCATGTTCCGCGGCGACGGCGTGGCACCGCCGTCGTTGTTGGCCAACACCAAGCACAACCGCGTGCTGCATCGCCGGGTGATCCTGCTGTCGGTGGTGACGGCGGCCGAGCCGTACGTGCCCGAGTCGGAGCGCGTGGAGGTCGAGGAGTTCGGCCGCGGCCTCTGCCAGATCACGCTGCACCACGGCTTCATGGAGGAGCTGAGCGTGCCGCAGGCGATCGACCGGCTCGAGATCGGCGGTGCGGAGCTCGACGTCAACGAGGTCACGTTCTTCCTGGGACGCGAGACGGTGATCCCGAGCG
>JAEZAI010000124.1 GCA_023427825.1 Actinomycetes bacterium | reverse complement strand
GTACTTGCCGACCTGGACCTGTGCGCCCTCCCTGAGCGCCGCCTCCTCGATGCGCTCTCCGTCCAGGTACGTGCCGTTCAACGAACCGACGTCCACGAGCAGGTACTGGCCGTCGACGCCGCGGCGCACCTCGGCGTGCCGGCGCGACACCGTGACGTCGTCCAGGAAGATGCCGCTGTCGGGGTGGCGACCGATCGACGTCACCTCGTCCGACAGGGCGTAGCGGGCCCCCGCCGTCGGACCGCGGGTCACCACGAGCTGCCCCACCTCGCCCACGTCGGGGACGTCGACGCCGAGCAGCGCGTAGCTGCCGGTGGCGCTGTCGTCCGAGTCGGGGAGCTCGGCACCGCACGCGGTGCAGAAGTTCGCCCCGATCGCGTTGACGATGCTGCACACCGGGCAGACGACGCCGTCCGCGCCCGTGTCCGTGGGGCCGTCGTTCACGCCTCGGTGAGCTTCCTGTACGCGTCGGCGTCGAGCAGGTCCTCCACCGAGCGCAGGTCGACGGGCTCGAGGACGATCATCCACCCCGCGCCGTACGGCTCGCTGTTGACCAGCTCGGGCGAGACCTCGAGATCGCCGTTGACCTCCACCACGACCCCCTGCACGGGGGCGTACAGCTCGGACACCGACTTGGTGGACTCCACCTCGCCGAACGTGTCGCCGGCGCTCAGCTCGGCGCCGACCTCGGGCACCTGGACGAAGACCACGTCGCCCAGCGCGTCCTGGGCGTAGTCCGTGATCCCGACGCGGAACCTTCCGTCCTCGTCCCGGATCCATTCGTGGTCGTTCGAGTAGCGGAGATCGTCGGGCACGTTCATCCCGCTGACGCTACCCGACCGCGGAGCCTCCTCGACCCGTTCCGTGCGGCTCGACCCGACCGGTCGGCGGCGGCGGGCGCCAGCGAGCAGGCGGGGCGACGGCGGATCCCCGAACGCAGCTCAGCGGAGCATCTGGCGGATGCGCCGGGCGTACTCCTGCACCAGCGTCCGGGCCTCTGCCAGGGTGTCGCCCTCGACCCACAGATGCGTGACCGGCTCCTCGGGGTCGGGCAGGACCAGGACCCATCCGCTGGCGTGGTGGACCTTCACGCCGTCGATGAGGTCGACGTCGCGGCCGTGGGTCTGCTCGACCAGGCTGCGCATGACCGTGCCCTTCTGCTCCCACGGCGTGACCACGGCCTCGTGCAGCAGGTGGGCGGTGGGCGCGGCGGACCGGATCTCGGACAGTTGGGATCCCCGGGCGGCGAGCAGGTCCAGCATCTTCAGCAGGCCGCCCGCGGCGTCGAACGCCGGCAGGAACCCCGGCAGGATCACCCCGCCCTCCCGGTTGGCGCCGAAGCCGACGCCGGGCTCGGCCGCGGCCTCCATGAGCGCCGCGGCGGACGTCTTGGTCCACCGGACGTGGTAGCCGCGGGACCGCACGATCTCGGCCGCGGCACGTGGCGCTGTCACCGGCAACGCCACCGAGTCACCGAGCAGCCGGTCGCAGACCAGGTCGAGGAAGCAGAACAGCAGCTCGTCGTCGGTCAGCACCCGTCCCGTGTCGTCGACCAGCGTGAGCTGCTCGCCCGACGGGTCCAGCACCGCGCCCAGATCCGCGCCGGACGCCTTGACCAGGTCGGCCACCCCGCTCGCATGGGTGTCCCGGTCGTAGGTCAGCACGCCGCTGGTGGACGCGAACGGGTTGACCGCCAGCACCTCGGCCCGCAGCTTGGACAGCACGTTGGGCATGGCGAAGCTCGTGGTGCCGTACGAGTAGTCGACCACCACCTTGAAGTGGCGTTCGGCGACGGCCTTGACGTCGATCGTCTGCTCCAGCGCCACCGCGTACTGCTCGAGCGCCCGGGGGACGAGGTCGATGTCGCCGATGTCCGCGGGTCGCACGCGGCGGAAGTCCTCACGGCCGAACAGCCGCTCGATCTTGCGCTGCTGCTCCTCGGTGATGTCGGCCCCGTCGGTGTCGAAGAACCGGATGATCACGGCGTCGGGGTCGTCGGGGCTGATGCGCAGGGACACGGCGCCGCCCACCGCGACGCCGCGGCAGTGGAACCGGGTCAGCGGCACGCTCGCCACCTCGAGGTCCATCACGTTGACGCCACCGGCGTTCAGGCCCGACATCATCGCCCGCTTGAGCATGCGCGCCGACCGGCTGGAGTCCCGGGACACGACCACCGTCGTGTTGCGCTTGAGCGACGTGGCGTAGGCCAGCGCGACCTTGGCCGCCAGCTCCGACGTGATGTCCACGTTGGCCAGCCCGGTCACCCCGCCCCGGCCGAACAGGCTGCGGGCACCCCGGGACTCCCAGATCAGGGAGGTGTTGACGACCGCTCCGCCCTCGACCGTCTTGAACGGGTACACCTTGACGTCGGAGGAGATCACGGCGTCCTCGCCGATGAACACCTCGTCGCCCAGGACCACGCCCTCCTCGCACCGGACGTTGCGGCGCAGGTCCGCCGCCCGTCCCACGACGGTGCCCCGCAGCTTGACGCTCTCGCCGAGGTAGGCGTTCTCGTGCACGACCGTGCGCTCGAGCTCGGCGTTCGCCCGCAGGCGGACGCCCATGCCGAGCACCGTGTACTCACCCAGGCGGGCGCCGGCGTCGACGAAGCAGTTGTCGCCGACGACCGCCGGGCCGGTGATCACGGCCTCGGGGTGGACCTCGGCGCCCTCGGCGACGTACACGCCGTCGGACATCTGGAACCCCGGGATGCCGACCT
>JAEZAI010000110.1 GCA_023427825.1 Actinomycetes bacterium | reverse complement strand
TTTCCGGGGCATTCCCCCCGGAAAAGCATCACAGAACCGGCGCGTTCAGGTGCGGCGGGGGCGGCGGGCGACCAGCGCCCGGTCGCGGCCGGTCAGGTCGGGGGTCAGCTCGGCCTCCGCGAAGCTGTCGAGCGCCAGCTCGACGGCCGTCGCGCCCTGCTCGGGCGACAGCTCGCAGACCAGCGCGCCCTCGTCGGTCAGCCACGACGGCGCTTCGTCCACGATGCGGCGGACGTCGTCCAGGCCGTCGGGACCGGCGAGGAGCGCGGACGGCGGCTCCCAGTCGGCCACGGCGGCCGGCAGCGGAGCGGCGGCCGGCACGTACGGCGGGTTGGTCACGACCAGGTCGACGGTGCCGCGCAGCTCGTCGGGCAGCGCGGCGAACCACTCCCCCAGCTCGATGCGCACCCGGGCGCCCGCCCGTCCCGTGACGGCCAGGTTGGCCCGAGCGACCTCCAGCGCCGCCCCGCTCACGTCCGTCGCCCACACCGACGTGCGCACCCGCTCGGTCGCCACGGCCAGCGCGATGGCACCCGAGCCGGTGCCGAGGTCGACCACGGTCGTCGATCGCTCCCTGCCGCCGACGCGGTCGAGCTCGCGGAGCGCGACCTCGACCACCTGCTCGGTCTCGGGGCGCGGGATCAGCACCCTGCGGTCGACCATGAGGTCGAGCATCCGGAACGGCCAGTGGCCCAGCACGTACTGGAGGGGCTCCCCCGCCGCGCGGCGCTCGGTCATCCGAGCGAGGCGGGTGACGCCGCCGACGGTCGCCCGCTCGCCGAGCACGGAGATCAGCTCGGCGTCGGTCACGCCGGCGGCCTCCGCCACGATCCGCGCCGCGTCCGTGCGTGCATCGGCCACGTTGTCGCCATCGCCCCGATCGCCGGCGCCGGCGAGCCGGTCGATCGTCTCGGCGAGCAGCTCACGCCAGGTGACGGTGCCCGCGAGGTCGTCGTCGGTCGTCTGGTCCGGGAGGTCGTCCACGGGTGGCCTCAGCCGAGCTCGGCGAGCTTCCGGGTCTGCTCGTCGGCCACCAGTGCGTCGCTGATCGCATCGAGCTCGCCCGACAGCACCTTGTCCAGCGAGTACAGCGTCAGGCCGATGCGGTGGTCGGTGACCCGGCTCTCCTTGAAGTTGTAGGTGCGGACCTTCTCGCTGCGCCCGCCCCCGCCGATCTGCGCACGCTTCTGGCCGGAGGCCTCCTCGGCGGCGCGCTCCTGCTCCAGCTGCAGCAGCCGGGACCGCAGCACCCGCAGCGCCTTCGCCCGGTTCTGCAGCTGGCTCTTCTCGTCCTGCATGGCCACGACCAGACCGGTCGGCAGGTGGGTGATGCGCACTGCGGAGTCGGTCGTGTTCACGGACTGCCCGCCGGGACCCGAGGAGCGGTACACGTCGATCTGCAGGTCGTTCGGGTCGATCTGCACGTCGACCTCGTCCGCCTCGGGCAGCACCACGACCGTGGCCGACGACGTGTGGATGCGCCCCTGCGACTCGGTCACCGGCACGCGCTGCACCCGGTGCGGTCCGGCCTCGAACTTCATGCGGGTCCAGACCCCGTCGCCGGCCAGGCGCAGCACCACTTCGCTGACACCGCCCAGGTCGGACGGAGAGCTCGACAGGACCTCGACCGACCAGCCCTGCCGCTCGGCGAAGCCCCGGTACATCTCGAGCAGGTCGCGGGCGAACAGGTTCGCCTCCTCGCCGCCCTCGGCGCCGCGGATCTCCACGATCACGTCGCGGTCGTCGTTGGGGTCGCGGGGCAGCAGCAGGATGCGGAGCTCGGACTCGAGCCGCTCGATCGCCTCCCGCGCCGCGGTCGCCTCCTCGCGCCACGCCTCGCGCTCGTCGCCGCTCGACGACGCGAGCAGCTCCTCGGCCGCTGCCAGGTCGTCCGTGGCGGTCCGCAGCGCGGTCGCCCGCTCGACGATCGGCTGCAGCGCGCGGTAGCGGCGCGACAGCTCCACGTACCGGCGTTGGTCCGCCACCACCTCGGGGTCCGCGAGCCGGGCCTCGGTGTCGGACAGCTCGCGCTCCAGCCCCTCGGCACGGGTGAGCAGCGTCGGATCGCTCACCGCGACCCGCTCCCGTCGAGCCACGGTGCGGGCACGGTCGTCACCGTCGCCGGCCGGTCGAGCAGGCCGGCCCGCCGATCGAGCGTGGGCAGGCGGTCACGCTCGGGCACCGCCAGCACGAGCGACGCTTCCGGGTCCCATCGCTCGCGCGTGTCGGCGGCGACGGGCACGAACGAGAGGTCCGCACCGGTCGAGCAGACGACGACGAGCGGCGAGCCGTCGACCGCGGTGCCGGCTGCGGCGGCGGGGGTGACGTCGCGGACGCTGTCGCGGCGGACCGTGGTCTCGATCGGCTCCAGTCCGGCGGCCCCCACGCGTGCCGGGTCCTCGACGAGCGATCGTCGCAGCCAGCGCTCCCGGGCCAGCCGGGACAGCGGATGCGTGGCGGCACCGGGCACGCGCTCGGCGCGGACCATGCCGACCGAACGGGCGAGCGTGGTGGTCGGCGGCTCGCCCTGGTGCATGGCGGCCACCGCGTCGCGGTCGAAGCGACCGACCCCGGCCTCCAGGTGCAACCGGCCGTCGCCGCCCGACTCCACGGGCCACACGACCAGGCGCGCCACCTCGAGCCCCTGGACCTCGCCGCGGACGATCCCGTCCTCGACCACGACCTCCAGCCCGGCGTCGCGCAGCTGCGCCTCGAGCTCGTCGTCGTGGCCGACGGGCGCCGGCGCGGGCAGCGGGGCGGGCTCGACCGGGACGGAGCCGGCGCCCTGCACGGCGCGGACGTCGACCGGCAGCGTGAAGTACCCGGCCATGCGGGCCATGTCCGCGCCCAGGTCGTCGGTGAACAGCACCAGCGACGACGCGCCCTGGCGCAGCGTCCAGGCGATCGACCCGGCGAGCGTGGCTGCGTCCGCGACCTGCGAGAGCACGTGGGCCACGCCGCCGTCGACGACCGCGGCGTTGGCGCCGAGCGTGATCGGTTCGACCGACGAGCCGGTGAGGTCCCGCACGAGCGCGCCGAGCTGGGCACGCAGCAGCCGGGCGCGCTGCTCGTCGCTCATCCCCACGGGACCGCTCCTGGGTTGGTGACGGGCCGCGGGCACGGTGACGCCGCGGCATGGACCGCTCGGGGACCGAGCGGTGGGGTCACTCCCCGGCGTCGCCGGCGTCGCCCGCGTCGGCCTTGGCACCCTTGCGGCGCTTGCCGTAGCGACGCTCGAAGCGCTCCACGCGACCGGCGGTGTCGACGATCTTCATCTGACCCGTGAAGAACGGATGCGTGAACGCCGAGATCTCGACCTTGGCGAGGGGGTACTCGTTCCCGTCGTCCCAGGTGATCGTCTCGGAAGTCTCGATGGTCGACCGGGTCAGGAACTTGTCGCCGGACGACGTGTCCTGGAACACGACGTAGCGGTAGTCGGGGTGGATGCCGGGCTTCATGGTGTCTCTCCGTGACGGGCCCCGGTTTCCGAGCGGGACCCTCTTGTCGAAGCGTTGAGGGGGACGGATCAGTATGGCCGCCCGACGGGCGGATGGGCCAGCGGGCCCCGCTGGTGGCAGCGCCGCGAGCCGGCCGGCCGGACAGGTCTCAGCCGGGGACGCCGGGCGCCTTTGCGATCTCCGCCAAGAACACGTCGTTGTTCGGGAACGTGCGCATGCGGTCGATGAGCAGCTCCAGACCGGCGCCGGTGTTGCCCTCGGCGGCCAGGCCGGACAGGACACGACGCAGCTTCCACACCTGCTGGAGCTGGGTGCGCTCGAAGAGCAGCTCCTCGTGGCGGGTGGAGGAGGCGTCCACGTCGATCGCCGGGTAGATCCGCTTCTCGGCGGCGCGGCGGTCGAGGCGGAGCTCCATGTTGCCGGTGCCCTTGAACTCCTCGAAGATCACCTCGTCCATCTTCGAGCCGGTCTCGACGAGCGCCGTGGCCAGGATGGTGAGCGAGCCGCCTTCCTCCACGTTGCGCGCCGCACCGAAGAACTTCTTGGGCGGGTACAGCGCACCGGTGTCGATGCCGCCCGACATGATGCGGCCCGTGGCCGGTGCGGCCAGGTTGTACGCCCGGGCCAGGCGGGTGATCCCGTCGAGGATGATCACCACGTCCTTGCCCTCCTCGACCAGGCGCTTGGCGCGCTCGCTGGCGAGCTCGGCGACCTGCGTGTGCTCGTCGGACGGGCGGTCGAACGTGGACGCGATCACGTCGCCCTGGACGGACCGACGCATGTCGGTCACCTCCTCGGGACGCTCGTCGACCAGGAGGACCATCAGGTGGACCTCGGGGTTGTTGTGCTCGATCGCCTGGGCGATCGTCTTCATGACCGTCGTCTTGCCGGCCTTCGGCGGCGACACGATCAACCCGCGCTGGCCCTTGCCGATCGGCGCGATCAGGTCGACGCTCCGCGACGTCATGTCGCCCGGCAGGTCCTCGCGCTCCAGGCGCAGGCGCTCGTCGGGGAACAGCGGCGTGAGGTCCTCGAACCGCGGACGGTTGCGGGCGACCTCGGGGTCCTGGCCGTTGACCTTGTCGATGCGCAGCAGCGCCGGGTTCTTCTCGCCGCGACCGGCGGGACGGCTGGCGCCCTCCAGGAAGTCGCCCTTGCGGAGGCCGAGCTGGCGGGTCTGCTTGACCGAGACGTAGACGTCGTCCCGGCTCGGCAGGAAGCCCTTCACGCGGAGGAAGCCGTAGCCCTCGTCGCGCAGGTCCAGGTAGCCGCTCACCTCGACGGGCTCGCCGTCCCACTGCGAGTCGTGCTGCTGGCTGCCGGCGTCCTCGCCCTGGCGGTCGCGATCGCGACCCCGGCGACGACGGCGACGGCGGTTGCCGGGCTCGGCCTCGCCCTGCTGGCCGCCCTGACCCTGGCTCTGTCCGCCCTGGCCCTGACCGTCGCCCTTGGCCTGTCCGTCGCCCTTGGGCTGGCCGTCGCCCTTGGGCTGGCCGTCGCCCTTGCCCTGACCGTCGCCCTTGACCTGGCCGTCGCCCTTGGTCTGCTGGTTGCGACCCTGCTGATTGCCCTGGCCGTTCTGGTTGCGGCCGCCGCGATCCCGGCCCTGGCCGCCCTCGTCGGAGGTGGCGCTGTCGGCGTCGGCGTCGGCGTCGGCGGTCCCGGCGTCGCTCGACGCGTCGGCCTGCTCGTCCGACGTGTCCGTGGCGTCATCGGTGTCCGACGCGTCGGCATCGGCGTCGGTGGCTCGACCGTTGTCGCTCGGCTCGTCGGTGGAGGTCTCGGCGTCCGACCCGCCCGACGTGACGCCGGCGAGGTCCAGGATCATGCCGATGATGTCGGCCTTCTTCGTCCGGCTGGTGGGCTTGCCGCCCAGCGCCTCAGCGATCGTGGCGAGCTCGGCGCGGTCCTTGCGCTCGAGCCCGTCGACGTCGATCGAGTCAAGACTCACTGTGTGATGTCCCTCGTGTTCGTGCAGCGGCGTGGATCGCGGCTGCGGTGGGGTGGATCGGGACCCCGACGGTGCGGGGGTTCGATCTCTGTCGAGCCGGATGCAGGTGCCAGGGCGATCGGGGGGATCCCCGCCTGACTGCCGGATCCCGCCCCGGGCTTCCGGAACCGGATGGACCGGAACAGGAGGTGCCGTGGGAGCGGGTGCGGGACTTGCGGGCGGAACGGCAGCGGATCGGACGCTGAACCGGGCTGTGCCAGGTTGGCACGTGGCCCTGCGGCTCAGGGTTCGAGATCTGCCGCCCCCTCGGCCCCCGCCGGTGCGACTCCGACCACCATATCCGCCGCTCGTCGCCACGGGCAACCACCCCACCGGTCCGCGGGACGACGGCTGGCGGCAGGGGCGGGCAGGCGGTTCGGACCCGATCGGAGGTGTGATCGGGAGGGGGCGATCAGCCGGGCGATCAGCCGGCGATCAGGCGGGTGAGCAGCTCGTGGCCGGGCACCACCCGTGCGTCGGCGACGCCGGGCTCGGTGTACACGCCGCCCGGGCCATCGGTCGCGCTGTCGACCAGCAGGTAGGGCACCGGGTCCGCGGTGTGGGTGCGGAGCCGCAGCGGGGTCGCGTGGTCGGGCAGGAGCAGCAGTCGCCACGACCCCAGCGCGTCGAGCGCAGGGACCAGGTCGGCGAGGATCTCGGCGTCCCACCGCTCGAGCGACCGCACCTTCTCGGCGGCGTCGCCGGCGTGACCCGCCTCGTCGGTGGCCTCCACGTGGATGACGAAGAGGTCCAGTCCGTCGGCGAGACCCGCGAGGGCGGCGTCGCGCTGGGCGGCGTAGTCGTTCTCGTAGCCGGCGTTGGCGCCCTCGACGTCGGGGAGCTCCATGTCGGTCAGCACGCCCAGGCCACGGACCAGGTCGACCGCGGTCGTGATGCCGCCGGTGATCCCGTGGTGGTCGGTGAAGCTCGGCATGGACGGCTGGAAGCCCTGACCCCAGAGCCACACCTGGTTGGCCTCGACCTCGGGGTGGCGGGCCAGGACCTCGCGACTGGCCTCCATGAGATCGGTCAGGCGCTGGGCCGCCGGGCCGGTCGGCCACACCGACGGCTTGCCCGTCAGGTCGTGCGGCGGGACGCAGTCGGCGTCGAGCCAGTCGGCCGGGGCCACCAGGATGTGGCGGTACTCGACGCCGGCGTGGAACTCGAGGTCCGAGTCGGGATCGCCGCGGCCGAACGTGGCGTCGAGGTCCTCCAGGACCTTCGCCGCGGCGTCGGTGGACGGGTGCCCGCCGGCGAAGTCGACCATGGTGCCGTCGTCGCCGACCGTGACCAGGTTGCAGCGGTAGGCCAGGCGGTCGGCCGGGAGCTTGAGGCCGAGCGAGGCGGCCTCGATCGGGGCGCGACCGGTGTGGAACTCGGCGGGGTCGTAGCCCAGGATCGCCATGTTGCCGACGTCGCTGCCGGGCGGCATCCCCTCGGGGATCACCCCGGCACGACCGACCTCGCCGCGCGCCGCGAGCGCGTCGAGCACCGGCGTGGACGCCACCTCGAGCGGCGTGCGACCGCCCAGCTCGTCGAACGGCTCGTCGGCACACCCGTCCGGGACGCAGACCACGTACTTCACGCCGGCTCCTTCATGACGGGACAGTCTGGCCGACGCACGCCCCACCACCGAACTCGCGCCCGCTGCGGGACTTGGGCATGAGCGACCACTGGTTGGTCCGTGGTGCCCAAGTTCAACGAGCGGAGGCGGCGGTCGGGATGTCAACGGGGACCGGTCCCCGGTGACAAGGACGACAGCGATCGGGTCGGATCGACCCGTGCGCAACGACGACCACGATCGGCTGGCCCGTCTCGCCGCGGCGCAGCACGGCGTGTTCCACCTCGCCCTGGCCGAGGCGCTCGGGCTGGCTCGGCGGAACCTCCGGTACGCCGAGCGGACCGGAGGACTGGACGCCGTGCACGCGAAGGTGTGGCGGATGCCGGGCAGCCCGCCGAGCGATCTCCAGACGATCTGGGCGGCCGTCCTCCAGGTCGGCGGCGGATCGCTCGACGTCGACCCGATCGACGCCGCGACAGCCGTCGCGAGCCACGAGTCTGCGTTCGTCGTGCGCGGGATCCTGCATGTGCCGTTCGCCCTGGCGGTCACCACCGGCGCAGGCGGCAACCAGCATCACCCCGGGATCCGAGTGCATCGCTTCTGCGATCTCCGTCCCGACATGGTGGAGCTGGTCGACGGGCTGCCGACGACCACCATCCCCCGAACGGTGGTCGACGTCGCGTCGGTGTTCCGGCGGCAAAGGCTCGACGACCTGCTCGACCGGCTCACGATCACCGACCGGTCCACCACGCTGGGGGCAGTCCATCGAGCACTCCGCCGGTCGAATCGCCGTGGCCGCCGCAACATCGGGATCCTGCAGGAGCTGCTGGACGAGCGGGACCGAGCAGTCCCCAGGAGCGTCGCCGAGCGCGACGCGGAGGAGCTCCTCGCCCGGAGCGGCCTTCCCGCGCCCGTCCGTGAGTACCCGCATCCGGGCTGGACCGTCGGCAACGCGTTCGTCGACATGGCGTGGCCGGAGGCGATGCTGATCGTCGAGATCGACAGCCGGTCCTGGCACGCCCGTGAGCGGGCGATGGCCAAGGACCGGGCACGCGATCGATCGGCAGGGGCAGCAGGTTGGTACACGGCGCGCGTCGTCCATCGCGAGGTCGTCGACGAACCGGATGCCGTCATCGCCGACATCGTCGCCATCTACGAGCAGCGCGTCGCCCAGCTCAGGATCTGACTCCACCGACGTTGGGCACCACAGACCAATCAGCGGTCGCTCATGCCCAAGTTCGTCGGCGCCACGTCGGCGCACACCGACGTTGGGCACCACGTACCAGCCAGTCGTCGCTCATGCCCAAGTTCGGCGGGGGCGGCGCCGGTCAGTGGGGGGTGAGGGCGCGGCGGACGAGGGCCTCGACGGCGTCGAGGTCCGCGTCGCAGTGCTCGACGCGCTCGGGGCGCTCGAACAGGTCGCCCAGGTGGTCGGGCAGCGCGGGGCGGACGCCGACCGCGGCCTCGACCGCGTCGGGGAACTTGGCCGGGTGCGCCGTTGCCAGGCACACGACCGGGACCGACGGATCGGCCAGCGGGCGGCCGTCGGCCAGCGCCTCGGCCACCCCGATGCCGATCGCGGTGTGCGGGTCGACCAGCAGCCCGGTGTGCTGCTGCACCGAGCGGATGACCGCGGCGGCCGACTCGTCGTCGAGCCGTCCGCAGTCGAACTCTTCCTGCAGGTCCGCGAGCACCTCGACCGGCACCGACACCGTGCCGTCGGCCCGGAACACCGACATGAGGGTCGCCAGCGCGGCGCCGTCGCGGCCGAGCACCTCGAACAGCAGGCGCTCCAGGTTGGAGCTCACCTGGATGTCCATCGACGGGCTCGTCGTCGGCACGACCTCGGTGATCGCCATCGTGCCGGTGCTGAAGAACCGGGTGAGGATGTCGTTGCGGTTGGACGCCACGACCAGCCGGTCGATCGGCAGTCCCATCCGCTTGGCCACCCACCCGGCCAGGATGTTGCCGAAGTTGCCGGTGGGGACGACGAAGCTCACCGGCCCCCCGTCGGGCGCCACCGCCAGGTGCGAGGTCACGTAGTAGACGACCTGCGCCATCACCCGCGCCCAGTTGATCGAGTTGACGGCCGACAGCCGCACCTCGTCCCGGAACCGCACGTCGGCGAACGCCGCCTTCACCAGGTCCTGGCAGTCGTCGAACGTGCCGGGCACGGCGACGGCGTGGGCGTTGGCCGCGCCGAGCGTGGTCATCTGCCGCCGCTGGACCTCGGACGTCCTGCCGTCGGGGAACAGGATGACGATGTCGACGCACTCGCGGTCGGCGCACGCGTGCATGGCGGCCGAGCCGGTGTCGCCGGAGGTGGCGCCGAGCACGCACACGCGGTCGTCCCGCGCCGACAGCACGTGGTCGAACAGCCGCCCCACCAGCTGCAGCGCGACGTCCTTGAACGCGAGCGTGGGTCCGCGGAACAGCTCGAGCAGGTGCAGGTCGGGGCCCTCGCCGTCCACGCCGCCCGGCCCGCCGGCCGTGCCGAGCGGCACCACCGGGCACACGTCGGGCGTGTCGAACGTGGCGTACGCCTCGTGGACCAGCCGCTCGAACGACTCACGGTCGAGCGCGCCGACCGAGGGCCGCCCGTCGGCCGAGGTGTCGCCGTCCACGAACGGCCACATGACCCGCACCGCGATCTCGGGGTAGCTCAGGCCGCGCAGCTCCTCCAACGGCGGCAGCTCCGGCCACTCCTCGGGCAGGTAGAGCCCGCCGTCGTCGGCCAGGCCGGCGAGCAGGACGTCGGAGAAGCCGAGCACGGGCGCGGCACCACGGGTGGAAAGGTAGCGCACGGCGATCAGTCCTGGCCGATGACCCGGAGCACCGAGCCGATCGAGCGCACGGCGTCCAGGCCGCGCAGCTCCTGGAGGGTGGCTCGCAGATCGGCCTCTCGCGCCGCGTGCGTGATGAACGTGAGCCGCGCCCCCGAGCTGGCGTCCTCGAGCGCCTCCTGCTCCATGGAGCGGATGGACACGCCGTGCGCCCCGAACACCCCGGCCACCGCGGCGAGGACGCCGGGCCGGTCCTCGACCACGAGGTTCAGGTAGAAGGCGGAGCGGAGCTCGTCGATCGGGCGGATGCGGGCCTTGGCGAACGAGCCCAGCGACGCGTGCGTGCCCTTGGCCAGGTTGGCCGCCGCGTCGACGACGTCGCCCAGCACTGCTGACGCGGTGGGGAACCCGCCGGCGCCCCGGCCGTAGAACATGAGGTCGCCGACCGCGGCACCCTCGACGAACACGGCGTTGAAGCTGTCGCGCACCGACGCCAGCGGATGTGCCTCGGGCACCATCGCCGGGTGCACCCGCACCGCCACCGAGCCGTCGTCGTAGCGCTCGGCGATCGCCAGCAGCTTGATCTGGAATCCCAGGCGCCGGGCGTGGTCGATGTCGGTGGACGTGACGCCGGCGATGCCCTCGTGGAACACGTCGCCCGCGACGACCTTGGAGCCGAACGCGATCGTGGCGATGATCGCGGCCTTGGCCCCGGCGTCGAAGCCCTCGACGTCCGCGGTCGGGTCCCGCTCGGCGTAGCCCAGGCTCTGCGCCTCGGCCAGGGCCTCGGCGTAGCGCCAGCCCTCCTCGGTCATCTTGGGGAGGATGTAGTTGGTGGTGCCGTTGACGATGCCCATGACCCGGGACACGTCCTCGCCCACGAGCGACTCGCGCAGCGGGCGCACCAGCGGGATGCC
>JAEZAI010000036.1 GCA_023427825.1 Actinomycetes bacterium | reverse complement strand
CGGTGATCGTCGATCCGGCGACGTCCCTACGTTCGGTAGAAGCCATGGCCAGACGCCGCTGATAGCTGACGCATCGCGAGGCGGGCAGGACCAGCAGGAGACTCCCCACGCCCAGACTGACAAGGGTGGACAACCAGCTCTCATCCGATGCCCACGACATCCCGACGGCGATGCCGGTGACTAAGCAGGCCACGATCAGCAACCGTTGGCAGTTCTGCGGCTTCCATAGCCAGGGTGAGACTGCGTAGGCCACGCGACCGGCAGCCGTCGTCTTCAGTCCAGCGCTCCGCAGTCGCTGATCGGTGGGCATCTGGTACTCCTCGTCCAGAACTGGATGGTAGGTCCGCCAGCCGTGATGCCGGCACTACTGAGGCTCGAGCGGCCAACGACGACGGTCGGGCAGTATCTGCCCATGGGTTGGTTGAGCCGCCGCCGGGTCCCGGCCGAGGAGGAGTCGCCGATCCCGGTCGGCATGTCAGACATGGAAGCGGCGCACCAAGCCGTCCGCGACTTCCTCGCTCGCCCCGCCGACGGCTTCGGAGACTCCTTCGAGAGCATCGAGGTCGTCGAGGTACGTAGCGTCGAGCCCGAAGCGACGAGCGCTGGCATCTCACTACGGTGGCTTCAGGGCGACAACAAGTACGGGCTGCTCATGCCGATCGGCCGCTTGGCGCGACAGGCCGGGTCGCTCGACGGCGTGGCGTTCTACCTGCGCTTGGCGGTCGACGAACCCCACGAGTCGCCGCCGGAAAGCGCTCGGGCCTGGTTCGCCGACCTTCCGGCGGGCCCGTACTGACCGGCACTACAGAACCGGGAAGTGAAGGACCACTGGCCTGCGCGGCCTTGGCCGGCACTTCGTTCCTTCGAACCTGACGCGGCACCGATCGATCAGTAGTGACCGGTCGTGCACACTCCCGCTGTAAGGGATCTGAACTGGGTTCCGTCCTGGGCGCACGCGATGACGGTCCGGGTGGCTGTGTCGGCATCGGCGGTGAAGCTGAGCGTGTCAGCGTTGGGACCGCTGGCTGGGAGACGTGCGTCGCCGAAGCGTGGAGTGTCGCCTTCCCAGACGGTGATCGACCCGTCGGCGGCAAGGGTGACGAGAGGTCTTCCCGGGTTGTTCGCCCCGCGGGCTGGCACGACGTCAGTCGGTCGAGCCGCGGCCCATCCGCCTGGCGGCCGGTACGTGAGGACCGGACGGCCAAGGGCATTGGTGACGGTGTAGCCGTCGGGAGTGCAGCGGTGGAACTGGGTGTCGACTCCGGTGGCGGCGGAGAGGTCTTGGGTCCAAGTGGGTGTGGTGACGATGGGCCCTCCGAGGACCTGTGCGGTGACGATGGGCGATGGTGGGACGGTTGGTTCGCTAAAGGCCGACGTGAGCTGACCGTCGATCACGCAGACCGTCGAGTCGCGTCGCGGCGCGGCGGCCCTTCGTGTCTCACCGGAGCGTGAGATCTCCACAAGTCCGGCGTTGTACAGATCCACCCAGGCTCGGTCTGGGGTGCTGGCAACAATGCGGGCGCCGTCGGACTCATCGTCCGGTGCACGGTCGAGGTGGTGAAGCACGACGCGGTGTTCGACGTCGCCGCCAGGAGTGATGATGAGGGCCACGAAGTCAGCCGAGGCGCAGTCGTCGCCGCAGCCGGGCCGGTCGATCCCGACGACGAGGAGTCGATCGCCGAGGACGCCGATGTCCGCGTTTGGTCCGTCGACAGGCAGTTCGGCGACCGTGGTGCCGACCTCACTACCTATCTGCGCCAGGGTGATCGACTCTTCGTCTGAGTCGAGGTAGAAGCCTTTCTGGCCGATCACGGCGATCGGAGCCGACGGCAGCGGGACCGACCTGGCCAGCTCGGTTCCTTCGACGCGATCCGACTCAGGCGTGGAGCACGCGGACCCGAGCGCGACCACGCCGAAGGCAGCGAGTCCGATCTTCCAGATGCTCCACATGCGCTCCTCCTCCCGCCTTCAAAGTTGCCAGACCACTCCGCGTTGCTCGGGTCGGCCTAGGACGTCGGTGTGACAACGCTAAGGACGGCAGCTGGTTCGTTCGTGGAGGGCGCACATGGGCCATTACTCGTCCGTTGGTAGGGCGTCGCGCTCGCACACCCGACCATCGTCCGCTGACGTCCTCGCAGGGTCCGCTTTGCGGACCTTGCCAGTCTGTGCCGTGACCTGACCACGGTCCTCGGGGCAACACGTCACCGTCGCGGACATGCCGTCACGGCCTGCTCGACGGAATGGCTGCCTGGCCGCACCATCGTGGGGCGGGAGCGCGCGCTGTCGTGGCGACCCAGAGGAACGGCTCAGCAAGTACCGACGACCCTTCATCCGCATCGCCGAGGTGCCAGCTTCGCCCGCGCCGCACAGGCCGTGGTGACGATCGGCGGTGGATCGTGGGTGCCCCGAGGCGCTCGCGGTCGTTGACGGCACCCGATGTCAGGTCTGACCAGGACGCTGTTCCCCAGCGAATTGTCGGTTGACGCGGCCATGGTCAGGTCTGACCATCGACGGCATCGATGCCAGCCGCCGCGTTGAGAACGAGCGCCGCGCCTTGCAGCCGCGAGCAGGCGGACAGACCGACCACCGCCGAGATCCGTGACGCGCGCTTAGGAGGGCGTGGACCACGAACTCATCTCCATCGAGCCAGTGCTGCTCCGGGTGCCGGAGGCGGCGCAGATGCTCGGCATCGGACGCTCGCTCGCCTACGAGCTCATCGCCGCCGGCGAGCTTTCGGTCATCCGGGTTCGCTCCGTCATGCGAGTCCCCGTCAGCGCCGTCCACGACTACGTCGATCGGCAGCAGGCGGAGTCGAAGGACGGGGCAGGCGGGTAATGTCGCCGCGATCGGATGCACCGGGGCGACACGCCCGGACGCCACCGAGATCGCCGGCGGCCCAGTGGTGGTTGGTCGGCCTCCTCCATGGAAGGCCGACGCGCATGCACGACCGTTGGGCGCCGGTGTGAGCCGTCGAGGGCGCGGCGATGGCACGATCTTCTACGACGAGGAGCGCGCTCGCTGGGTGGGCCTGCTCGATCTCGGCGTCGGCCCAGACGGCGGCCGGCTGCGGCGCAAAGCCGTGGGTCCGACCAAGTCCGCCGTTGCCGCGAAGCTCCGCACGCTGCGCGACGAACACGACGGCAGACCGGGCGCATCCAGCGGCAACCTCACCTTGGCGCAGCTCGCGGAACGTTGGATCGACACCGCCGTCGTCGCTCGCCATCCGGTCGGCTCCTCCATGTGGGAGACCTACCGCTACATCGTCGACCACCAGATCTACCCGCGCCTCGGCTCGAACCTTGTGCGACGACTCACTGCCGAGGACGTGGACTACGCCCTTCGAGCGATCGCTGCCGACGGGTATTCGAGGTCCACGGTCCGGCGGACGCGCAACACGCTGTCGCAGATCCTTCGATGGGGCGTCCGTCGCAGGATCTGCACCTGGGACCCGGCCGCCCTCGCCGAGTTGCCGCCTGCCACCGTCTACGACCAGGCGAAGCCCAAGGTCACCCGAGTCCCTCGAGCGCTCCACGCTGACGAGGTCCGGAAGCTGCTCTACGCTTGCGGCAGTGAGGACGACCGTGCCCTCGTCCTCGTCGCAGTCAGCACGGCGCTCCGACCCGGCGAGCTGACCGCTCTTCACTGGGAGGACGTCGACCTCGACCACGGATCCGTCCACGTCCACCGGGCCTGGAAGGGACGCGACGCGCACCGCCGCATCGGTGAACCGAAGACCACGAGCAGCGTGCGTCGCATCGCACTGTCGGTCCGGGCGCGAGAGGCCCTCCTCGCGATGAGGAATCGGCGCTTCGACAAGCCACAACCGGTCGAGTGGGCCGACCTGGTGTTCACGTCGACGACTGGCACGCCGATCCACCCGGCGAACCTCCGACGCCTCGTCCGCGAAGCAGCGACGAAGGCCGGCATTGGGCACATTGCTCCCTACGACCTCCGACACACGGGAGCGAGCCTGCTGTCCGATGCCGGCGTCCCCAATCACGAGCTCGCCGACCTGCTCGGCCACACCACCACTCGCATGGTCGAGATCCACTACCGCCACCGGCTGACCGAGATCATCGACGTCGCCGCAGCACCGATGGACGACATTCTCAGCGACGACTGAAGCGGGCAACCGCGGTGGGCCGGGGAGTTTGGCTCCCCCATTGGCTCCCCCCTCGCCGTTTCCGCAGATCCGCCGCCGGTGTCGACACGCCGAGATGCCTGCAGTTGCAGGCATCTCCGGAGTGGGCGTGGAGGGTCTCGAACCCCCGACTCCCTGCTTGTAAGGCAGGTGCTCTGACCAACTGAGCTACACGCCCGGAAGCGGAAGAGCGTACCGGCGGGTCGGTCTCGGAGCCGTGGTGTTCAGGGAGCGGAGTGGTCCGCCCCCGCCGGTGCGATCCCAACGCGGCCGCCATGTCGTCAACCAATCGGTTGACGTTTGCTCGGAACCGTCGTACGGTGCTCATCAACCCACCGGTTGACGATCACGAAGGAGCTGGCGTGTCAGCAGATCCCCTCTCCAGGGTGTTCTCCGCCCTGGCGGACCCGACCCGCCGGGACCTCGTCGCCCGACTCTCCGACGGCGACGCCACCGTCCACGAGCTCGCCGCCCCGTACGACATCAGCGTCCAGGCCGTGTCCAAGCACCTCCGGGTGCTCGAGGACGCCGGCCTGGTCAGTCGCCCCGGCGAGGCGACCCGTCGCCCCGTCCATCTGGAAGCGGAGGTGTTCGACCTCATGACCAAGTGGATCGAGCGCTACCGACGCCAGGCCGAGGAGCGCTACCGGCGACTCGACGACGTCCTCGCCGACCTGCCCGATGACATCGACCCCATGCCGCCCGTCAGTCGCAGCACACGAACGAACCCAGGAGGTACCACGACATGACCACCACCACCCACGACACCGAGATCACGGTCCTGACCGACATCCCGGCCGTCCGCATCGTCCGTGAGTTCGATGCGCCGCCCGAGAAGGTCTTCCGGGCGCACACCGACCCGGATCTGTTCTCGCAGTGGCTCGGGCCGCGAGACCTCACCATGGACATCGAGCACTTCGACTGCACGACCGGCGGCCGCTACCGCTACGTGCACCGCCGGGGCGACGAGGCCTACGGCTTCTTCGGGAGCTTCCACGTCGTCCGTCCCGCGACCGAGATCGTCCAGACCTTCACCTTCGAGGGCGTGCCGGACCAGGTCGCCCTCGAGAAGATGATCTTCGAGGACCTCGGCGACGGTCGCACGCGGCTGACGGTCCTCTCACTCGTCGACAGCTTCGAGGCGCGCGACGCGTTCGTCGCCTCGGGCATGGAGACGGGCGTCGTCGAGGGCTACGAGCGCCTCGACGAGGTGCTCGCCGCCGGCTGAGCCGACCTCGACCCCACCGTCCGGGGGCGCACCACGTCGTCGCCTACCGACGTGCTCAGACGGCCCATGGGCCGACGCCGCCCACGCGGTCGACCGTGATG
>JAEZAI010000611.1 GCA_023427825.1 Actinomycetes bacterium | reverse complement strand
CTCTACGGCCGGTCCCCCGCGTTCCGTCGGCGGACGCCGGCGTGACGGGCGCCAGGGGGGTGCTGGGCGTCGGACTGGACCTGGTCGACGTGGGATCGTTCGCGGCGCAGCTCGACGTCGTCGGCTCGACGATGGCCACGTCCACCTTCACCGCGGCGGAGCTGGCCGAGGCCGACACGGTCGGTCGCGATCGGCCGGCCGACGGCCTGGCCCGCGCCCGGCGGCTGGCCGGTCGGTTCGCCGCCAAGGAGGCGTTCGTGAAGGCGTGGTCCACGGCGCGGCTCGGCCGTGCGCCCGCGCTGTCCGAGCTGCGGATGCTCGACGTCGAGGTGCTGAACGACCCGTGGGGCCGGCCGTTCCTCCGGCCGTCCGGTGACACCGGTGCCGCCGTGCTCGAGTCGCTCGGCGCCGTCGAGGTCCACCTGTCGATCACGCACGACGGGCCCGTGGCCGCCGCCGTCGTCGTGCTCGCCGAGGCCGGCGGCCCCTCCGCGGTGGACCGGCCGTGAGCGTCGTCGAGCAGTCCTGCGGCCAGCCCGGCCTGGTGGTCGCGGCGGTCGCGGCCGTGGGCGACGAGGTGCGCGTCGGCGACGTGCTGGTCGTCGTCGAGTCGATGAAGTGCGAGCACCGCGTCGTCGCCGCTGCGGACGGGCGGGTCGACTGGCTCGTGGGCGTGGGCACGGTCGTGACCGCGGACGAGCCGATCGTGCGGCTCACGTGCCGATCCACGCCGCGCCCGCCGGCGCCCTCGGACGTGGTGCGCATCTACCTGGACGCCGCGCTGCATCTGACCGGCGGCGGGTGCGGCACGTTCCAGGCGCTCGAGCTCGATGCGGGGCCGGCCGGCGACGGCAGCACCGACCGACTGGTGCCGGCGACCACGCGAGGCGACGGCGGCGGGAGCGACGGTGCCGAGGTCGACGCGCCGTGCGGCGTGACGGTCGGGATCATGTCGCACCACGTCGGCGCGCACGCCGAGCCGGTACGGCGGGTGTGGCTGTGCGGCGACGCCACCCGCAGCCTGGGCGCGGTCGCCGAACCCGAGTGCCGCCGGATCCTGGCCGCGATCGACCTCGCCGAGGCGGAGCAGGTGCCGCTCGAGTGGGTGACGGTGTCGAGCGGGGCGCGCATCTCGATGGCGTCGGGCACCGAGAACATGGACTGGTGCGCCGAGGTCGTGCGCCGCCTGGTCGAGTTCACCCAATCGGGCGGCGAGGTGGTGATCGTGGTCGCCGGCGTGAACGTGGGGGCGCAGAGCTACTGGAACGCCGAGGCGACCATGCTCATGCACTGCGCCGGCACGCTGGTCATGGTCGACGGCACCTCGATGGTCCTCACCGGCAGCCGGTCGCTCGCCCGGGCCGGCGGGGTGTCCGAGCGATCCGACCACGACCTGGGCGGCACCGGCGTGATGGCACCCAACGGCCAGGCGCACCACGTGGTGCCCGACCTGGCCTCGGCCGTCGAGCTCGTGCTCCAGCACCACGCCCTGTGCGCGGCCGGGCCCCGGCACCCGCTCGTGCGGTCGGCGACCGCGGACGACCCGGACCGCGACATCGGGACCGCGCCGTACGACGGACCCGAGGACCACGGGTGGCGGCGCGTCGGCGACATCCTGTGCCCCAGCTCGCACCCGACGCGCACCCGTCCCTTCCACGTCGCCCCGGTCATGGCCGCCGTCGCGGACTGCGACGCACCGCGGCTGGAGCGCTGGGCCGGCATGGACGGCGCCAGCGGTGCGGTCGTGTGGGACACGCGCCTCGACGGCTGGCCGGTGAGCCTGATCGGCATCGAGTCGACGCCCCGCGGCTCGGGCGACGGCTGGGAGGCCGCCGGCACGCTCTACCCGATGGCGGCCCGCAAGGTCGCCCGGGCGCTCACCCGCGCCAGCGGCCGGCGCCCGGCGGTCGTCCTGGCCAACCTCGCCGGCTTCGACGGCAGCCGCAGCTCGCTCGAGGGTCTGCAGCTCGAGCACGGCGCCGAGCTGGCCCGGGCGGTCGTCAACTTCCGGGGTCCGCTCGTCGTCGTCGTGATCGGGCGGTTCCACGGCGGCGCGTACGTGGTCCTCAACCGGCGGCTCAACCCGGAGCTCCGCATCGTCGCCCTCGAGGGGACCCGGGTCTCGGTGATCGGCGGGTCCTCCGCGGCCGAGGTGGTGCTGGGTCGGGAGGTCACCGCCGAGATGGAGTGCAGCGGCACCGACCGGAGCCGTGCCGTGCGCGAGGTCGCCGACCGGTT
Organism: Actinomycetes bacterium; assembly: GCA_023427825.1. Lineage (GTDB taxonomy): Bacteria > Actinomycetota > Acidimicrobiia > Acidimicrobiales > Microtrichaceae > Dermatobacter. Next base: position 1,068 of record JAEZAI010000611.1, on the reverse strand, counting down.
CGACCAGGTGCACGGCGTGCACCGAGCGCTCGAGGTCGGTTCGGTGGACCTGGTCGTCTCGCCGTCGGAGGTCCGCCGCGTGGTCGGGCGGCTGATCGCTGCGCCCGCACCCGCGCTCAGCCCGAGGCGTCCAGCGCCACCGCCCGCAGATAGGACCGCAGCGCACGCTTGAGCTCGCGCACGGTGGCCGGGTGCGGGCGGTCGTCGTGCACCGAGAAGTGCAGGAGCGAGTAGCACATCTGCACGACGACCTCGGCCACGGTGCGGGACCTGCGGCCGGATCCTGACGGCAGGAGCCACGACACGAGCGGCACGACGTGGTCGGTGATGCGGCCCGTCTGCTCCGCCGCGAGCGACCGGGTGAGCGCGGTCGACTGCATGGCCAGCCACACGTGACGCCGTCCCGGCTCGGAGCGCCACAGGTCCGCCAGGTGGTCGATCAACCGGTCGACGTCGTCCTGCCAGTCCTCGCTCGGAAAGTGCTCGGCGGCCAGGGCCAGCGCGGCGACGAGGGCGTCGGTGTCCTGCGACGACAGCTCGCAGATCAGCGCGTGCTTGTTGGGGAAGAACTGGTACACCGAGCCGATCGGGATGCCGGCGGCCGCGGCCACGCCGTCGAACGTGAAGCCGTCCACGCCCACCTCGGCCAGCTGCTCCCGGCCGGTGCGGAGGATCAGGTCGAAGCGCTCCCGACCCCGGGCCTGGACCGGCCGGTGACGGACGCTCAGCTCTGGTTCCGCGGCCCCGGACATACCCACCAGCATGGCCCGTCGCGATCCCGTGCGCGGCCGTTCCGGAACCGGGCGAGCCCGGGTCTTCCGTGGACGGGTCACGCCGTCGTACCGTGTCCCTCGGCGCCGTGGGTGAGGGACCCGTGGCGGGAGGGCGGACGTTGATGGGGAACGGCGCGCGGCGCGACGAGATCCGCTGGACGGCCGCCGGCGCGGGGGTGAGCCGGCGCGGGCTGCTGACCGCGCTCGGGCTGGGCACCGGCGCGGTGGTGCTGGGCGGCTGCGTGGTGACGCCGCCCGCCGAGCACCCGCCGCCTCCGGCCGGGGAGCACGAGGG
>JAEZAI010000567.1 GCA_023427825.1 Actinomycetes bacterium | reverse complement strand
GCGACGCGCTCACCGGACTCGGCGCCGGGCTCCTCGATCTCGTCCTCGTCCTCGTCGACGTCGGGCTCTGCCGCGGCGGCGGAGATCGGCACCACCGGGGCGAGCGGCGTGTCGGACGAGGCGTCGTCGGCCGCGGTCGCGGCGGTCCCGCCGTCCGCCCCGTCCTCGGCCGGAACCGCCGACCGGCCGTGACGGCCGAGGCACGGCAGGTGCGACACGACCCGCTGGGCCAGCTCCACCTGCGAGCGGGTGCGCTCGACGAGGAGCGGGACCGCGCCGGCCACCTCCTCCAGGAGGGCCGCCGGCAGATCCAGGGGTCGGACCACGCTCAGCCCTTCTTGCCCTTCGCCGGCTGCTTGCCCGTGAGCTTCTGCACGATCTCGATGCCACCGCACGGGTCGTAGCCCTCGGGGCACGTGAGCGCACCGGGCCGGCCGAACTGGCGCGGGTGCACGATCAGGAAGCACGTGGGGCAGGTGAACTCGTCGGCGGTCTTGGCTGCGACGCGCTCGCCGGACTCGGCGCCGGGCTCCTCGATCTCGTCCTCGTCCTCGTCGTCGTCGCCGGCGGCGATCCGGTCCTTGAGGATCGTGTCCAGGTCGGCCTCGACGTCGTCGGGATCGACGTCCTCGTCGTCCTCGTCCTCGTCCTCGGCGGCGCGCTTGGCCTTGGCCGCGGGGACGTCATCGACGGCGTCGTCCTCGTCCTCCTCGACGGCCACCTCGGCATCGTCGTCGTCGCCCAGGTCGACCTCTTCGAGGTCGTCCTCGAGGTCGTCGTCGAGCGCGCCCTCGTCCTCGAGGCTCTCCTCGTCGTCGGTGTCCTCTTCAAGGAGTTCGTCGTCGTCCATGTTCCTCTCGGCCATCGCTCAGGCCTGGTGGCGGGGGGTCGTCGGGGCGAGGTCGGGGCGCATCATAGACATGCCGCCCGCCCGGGGAGTATCAGATCCGGAACCAGGACGTGACCCTCGTCGCACGGACCCCGGAAGGGTGCTCAGGCGGACTCGGTCCGGCGGGTCTCGGCCCGCCGTTCCGCACCCAGACGCTCGAGCTCGGCCTCGCCGGAGTGGTCGACGAACCGCATCATCTCGGCGATCGCCCGGTGCCCCGCGCGCTCCGCGATGAGGTGGTGCATCCGCTGACCGATCGCTCGGTAGCTGGGGTGGCCCTGGACCGAGGTCCGCAGCTCGATGAGGTGCATGGCCTCACGTGCGTTGAACTGCATGGCGTAGCGGATGCGGTACGCCAGGGAGACCGCGTAGGAGGCCCGCTCGGGGAACCGCTCGGCCAGCACCGACCACAGCGCGGCCGACCGCTCCATGGCGTCGTCGAAGCGGCCGGTCATGCCGGCCTCGTCGATCGCGGCCGGACGGGTGTAGCCGTGCGCCGGCGTCAGCTCCTGCCACTCGATCGTCATCAGACGGTGGCGCTGCAGGTCCCGGAAGGCGCCGTAGTCGGACACGACGTCGAACCGGTAGTCCGTCCGCTCCAGGGCCCGGCCCGGCTTGTGGCGGCGGTTCGTGCGCTCGCCGACGTAGGCGCGCATGACCGCCAGGCGGTCCTCGACCGACATGGTGCGGACCCGCTCGATCAGCGTGGACTCCGCCAGCCCCGTGTACGGGTAGAGCATGGCGGCCACGACCTTGAGCTCGCCCTCGGGGTCGAAGTCGACGAGCTCGACACCTGGCTCGGTGGGTCCGTCGACGGCGTCGCCCGAGAGCATCTCGTAGGTGATCGCCTCCATGGCGTCCCGGTTGGCGCGCAGGTACTCCGAGCTGGCGACCCCGCGGTCGGGCAGGTCCACCCTCTTGAGGAAGCTCGGCACGACCTTGCGCAGCTCGACGAGCATGAGGTCGGCGTACTGGCGTGCCTCGGGCAGTGGGTGCGAGCGCATGCGCAGCAGCAGCGTCTCGAAGGCCTGGCCCGACGCGTAGATGCCGACGTTGGACAGCGACGCCGCGGGCAGGATGCCCCGCACCGCGTCGAACGCCTTGGCCCGGATGGCCTGGCGGTACACGAAGTCCGAGTCCGACTCGCTCTTGGGGTGGCGATCCCGGAAGTGCTCCTGCATGTCCAGCGCCAGAGCCGAGTACGTGTCGAACAGCTGGTCCATGTCCCCCACGTAGCGGGCGCCCAGGTGCGAGCCGAGGATCTCGGGGTCGCGGTGGTAGCGGTAGCGGCCGCCCAGGCGCTCGTCGTAGGGGATGTAGCGGGTCGACTGCTCCAGGTAGGACATCAGCCGACCCCACTCGAGGATCTTCGTGAGCAGGTTCGAGGCCTGCTCGCACGCCAGGTGCACACCGCCGAGCTGGGCGACGCTGTCGTCGCCGTACTCGAAGAACACCCGATCGTAGAGCGACTCCGCCCGCTCCAGGCCGATCGTGGCGTCGACGGTCTCGTCGCCGGTGGTGTCGAGCTCCCCCACGAACTCGTCCAGGAACAGCCGGCGCAGCGACTTGGCGGACCGCGAGTAGCGGGCGAACAGGGCTCCCTTGACGACCTCGGGCAGGTTCACGAGGGCGAACACCGGCCCGTCCAGGCTGGTGAAGTAGCGGCGGAGGACCGTCGCCTCCTCCTGTGTGAACTGCTCGGCGACGTAGGTCGGGAGTGCCGTCATCGGCCGTGAGGATAGAGCCGGGCGGGACCGGCCCTGGGGATCGCCTCAGACCCCCGGATCCGTGCGGTCCGCGCCCCCGGCTGCCCACCGGTCCAGGACCACGCCGGCCATGACCTTGGCGCCGTCGAGCACCGCGGCATCGCCGGCCGGCCCCCGGGCGTGGACGGCGAACTCGGGGGTGTGGATCGCCACCCCCGGCGGGGCCACCGCGATCATGGGGTGGATCGACGGCACGACATGGCTCACGTTGCCCATGTCGGTGCTGCCGACGACGGCGCCCACCACCTCGGGGTCCTGGGGCGGGCGGCCGAGCTCGGTCGAGCGCTCCCGCCAGCGGTCGAGCAGCCAGGCGTCGTCGACCAGGTCGTCGTAGGCGGGGTCCAGCCACTCGTGCGACATCTCGCAGCCGGCCGCCTGGGCGCCGGCGGCGAGGCAGGCCAGCACACGTTCCTTGAGGGCGGCGAGGCCCTCGACGCTCGGCGAGCGGACGTACCACGACGCCGCCGCGCGGCGGGGCACGA